>JAFTNY010000029.1 GCA_017451625.1 Alphaproteobacteria bacterium | reverse complement strand
CGGCTACGCCTCGCAATGACAAATGTGCGTAAGAGGCAAGTGGCAAGAATAATCAAGAACGCAATGGATCCCCGCCGTAGCGGGGATGACGATGGCATATTAATTCTTTATTTCGTGTAATAACAGTCTACTGTGTAATTTAATTTAAAGCTGCCGGCAGCATCTGAAGAACCCCACGTGTAGCTTTTGGGAACATAACATCCTGTTATACCGATTTTTCCGCCTGCGCTGGTTCCTGGGGATGGGCATTGTTTACAGGTTGCGCTGGAATCGTTATAATATCCTGCAGAACAAGATGTTCCGCTGTTACACGTTTGCCCATCACTATATGGGGTGGATGCAGGACAAGACGTACAGACTTTTTGCGTTTGTCCAGTCGGTAAATATGGGTATTGACCATAATCGCAATAGTTGCATGACGTACTGCTATGATACGTATTTACACCAGTTGCCCCAGCAGAAACTGCGCGCATTCCCCCATAACAAGTAACACAACCCGAAGTTGATGAATTATATGCATTATATGGACAAACACAGGTACCGCCACTGGTCGAACAACTTGCAGCCTTGCATGTTGTGTTGCTGGAAGTACAAGAAAGCGTATACGTTAGCTTTAAATAACCAGACGTACATGTTTTTAACGAACCTGATGTGCACGAGTAAGTATAGCCAATATTAGTGCCTGCGACAATCTTTTGGGTTGATGTCTGTATCACGACAGTTTCTGCCACTGCGGCACCAATGGCACAAAACGCCAACGACAAACCGACGTTTAGATTCGGCAAAAAGTAGGAGAATAAAAATGCAGAAATCTGGGATTAAATTTTGGGAATTGATGCCGAAGACAATCGTCCCATTGGATTCGGCGTTTGTTAATCTTGTCTACACCGCGTATTTTAGCGCGTTTAGCGGATTTTTGCAAGTATGTTTTTAATTTTTCATTATCGGGTGAATTCGCGCGGCGTGTATATGAACGGATTGCGCAGGGGAACGGGCTTGTACCCTGTTTTTTCAACACAGACGTTTATGCAACGCTGATGATTGGGGAAATCATATGGCTGAATATGAATATGGCCATGGATGTTCACAATCGGTGGCATGTTGCCAAATTCCACCAGTGGTTCATGCGACAGCATTATGTAATTTTCTGCATCATAAATCGGGTGCGAAAAGACTTTGTCAAAACCACACGACAGCCACCATGTTTCAGAATGATTACGATCATGATTGCCCATAATTAGATACTTACGACCACGTAATTGGCGCAGAACGTTCGCAACACGTTCTTTGGTTGCGCCGTACATAATATCGCCCAACCAATAACAAATGTCTTGTTTGCCAACAACACTGTTGTAATTCAAAATCAGATTGCGGTTCATTTCGGCAACGTCTTTGAATGGACGACGACCGTTTACGATAATAGATTCTGAATAAAAATGTGGGTCTGAAAATACGAATTTTGCCATTGAATACCCCCTACTATAATGTTCGCAAGTCTTGGGTTAGATTCTGCAACGTTTGGACAATCGTATTCCATGATGTTTGCGCACCTGTGAATGCGCCAGACATTGCATAGTAATCGTCAGACAGTTTATATAAGGTCTTGTCATCTGGGACCAACAAGGCATCACGCGCATGTGCCAATGTGATTTCTTTGGTTGTATGGCGTGTCTGGTACCGAATTGTATCGTTCAGCATTGGGTATGTGTCGTCCAGATTTACATGTGGCGCCAACATCGCAACATCATGATAATGACGTGAAAAGCACTTGTCGCAATGTGGCGTGGCGGCATTGGCGTTGGAATGCAGGGCAAAGACCTTGTCCCAGAATGTTTGTTCATATGCCACAGTTGGAATAACACCCAAGGGCGCATTGCACGAATATGGCAATACACCGCGGTACGAAATCGCAGACACAGGATAACGACGTGGCGTTATTTCCAAACACAGATGACCATTGCCAAATTCAGACTGATACAACAAATGCAATGCAGGCGATGACGCAACACGACCAACATTTTCTGGGGATGGCCAATCATGGTCTGTAATAATTTGAAAGCGACCGTCATCGTTGATAATCTGGGCGATTTTGGCCTTTAAGTCGCCAAAAACATATTGTTTGAACGTTTTGCGAAACTTTGACAACTGCTTTTTAGAACGATCGGGTGGAACATCGGTAAAGTTTACCAGTGCCAAATCAACGTCTTGACCGATACGTGTGCTGAAACTGTACGATTTAGACAAGGTCGCACCACCAGTGAAAACAAAATTTTCGCTGATAAATTCGTCTTGGAACAACATGGACAACAACTGGCATTCCAGATAGTCCTGTTCCGCCAATCTGGGGTTGGCGGCCTGTTTTAGTGTTCGATATGTTGCAGCATTTATTCTTTTCATACCATATATTATAATACACAAATTCTATTTGTCAATATATCAAATATTTATCGAATTGACTTTGTGTGGTATGCGCGGTAATATTAGTTTCATGAAAAAGATATTATCTGTATTTATTATGCTGTGCGCCCTGCCCCATGTGGCGGACGCGTATATAGATCGCGAAAACGCCAGACTGCGTGTCATGGACAAGGACGCAGGCAAAGTGCAAGAGATTGTTGTACCTGTGGGGCAAGAGGCCAGATTTGATAAACTGTACATAAATATTCGGGCGTGCAAGCAAACTGATCCCTTTGATGCCGAAGACTTTTTCGCATTTGTTGAAATTGCAGAAAACAACAAGGGACAGATTTTTGGTGGCTGGATGAGTCGTAATGAGCCAGGGGCAAATCCGTTGCAACACGCAGACTATGACGTGTGGTTGGTAAAGTGTGAATAAAGATGAAAATACTGAATTTGGTTGGTTATATGCTGGGGAATGACGCGCATATTGTTGCGCGTGGGGACGCGTGGATGAACGCAGACAGCCCTGTTTATATATGCAATTCTGTCGATGTGGCAAATGAAATTTTGCACGCATCACATCGTTCAGCGTTGGAACCAAACAATGTTGTGTGGTCTACGGTTTATCGGGTACGCGCCGACGAGATTGAAGCATTCAAAATTGAAAATGGATTGATTTGGACAACGCAGGCAACGAAGATAAAGGTAGATAAGCCGGTCGCGTATCACAATCCACCCCATCGGTCCGAGGCACAGTTATTAGCCAACGCACAACAAATGTTACCATACTTTTCAAAACTTATTAGGGGGAAAAAGAAATGAAATTTATCAAGAAATATTTAAAGTTTTTTATCGGTGTCGCAGTTTTGGTTATGGTGTTGATTGTGTTCTTTTTTGCACAACACAGCAGTGATCTGGAAACAGGGACATTGAAGGATTGGCGTGCGGCGGCATTGGATCGGCGTGTGGCGGCGGCCCAGATTCTGACAGGCGCGGACAAAGATATTGATTTGTTGGTGGCCTGTGTGGACAAGATGGCGCAACTGGCCGACAGTGGCGAGATGGCGGTACGGGATGCGACATCGCTGTGTCATACGGGGATTCAATTAAAAGAAAACTTGTAAATGTGGCGTTTGTTTTTGATTTTTGGGCTGGTCGGATGTGGTGCGACAACAACACCATATCTTGGCCAGCCCTTTTTAGGTACTGCATACCAAGATTCTCCGTTGGGGGAAGCGGCATTGCCGGACGACGATCCGTTGATACGGTTTGATGCGTTTGATTGTACAACGTTTGTCGAAACGGTCTTGGCCGATGGCGATCTGGATACGCTGAACCAAATTAGGTACCAAGATGGGAAAGTTGGATTCTTGACCAGAAATCATTTTATTGAAACGGATTGGCTGACCAATAACGCTGATATTGTGCAGAACGTTAGCGCACAGTATGCGCCGACAGAAACCCGAACCGTCTTAATCGATAAATCAAACTGGTTCAAGGTTATGCATGGAATCGATGTTGATGTGCCAATAACACGCGCAGATATTGAATATATTCCATATCGGCATGCCAAAGGGATTACTGTGTCGCGGCCGATGATTGTGCTGTTTATTACTGACAACGCGAAAATTCGTGATAAGATTGGGACAGACTTGGCCGTTGTGCATATGGGATTTGTGTTGCCGAACGGTATGTTGCGGCACGCATCCAGTTCACAGGGTATGGTTGTTGATGTGAATATGGACGAATATATAACAGAACGGATGAAGACGGCAAGCAATCTGGGGATTGCACTGGTGGAAATAAAATGAGTGAAGAAAAGATTATTAAAATTGATATGGGCGAACAGATAAGCAACGATGGCGGGAATCGTCCTGTCCTGTGTTTGGGGATTGAATCTTCGTGCGACGAAACGTCAGCGGCGATTGTTGACAGTAATCGCAATATATTGGCACATATTATCTATTCGCAGATTCCAGAACATCAAAAATATGGCGGTGTGGTACCGGAACTGGCCGCGCGCGCACATATTTTGGCCATTGATGATGTTATTCGTCAGACATTGGCAAACGCAGGCAAAACGATTGATGATATTGATGTGATTGCGGCCACTGCGGGCCCAGGGCTGATTGGTGGGGTCTTGGTCGGGTGGATGGCCGCCACCGGTATTGCACAGGCGACGAACAAGCCATTGGTTGCAGTAAACCATCTGGAAGGACACGCATTGGTGCCACGCCTGCGTGCAACGGCGGCGAACGGCACAGGTGGCGATGTCAAAGTGGAATTTCCGTATTTATTAATGCTGGCATCGGGGGGACATTGCCAAATCTTGCTGGTGCGTGGTGTTGGACAATATGAACTGATTGGGCAAACACTGGACGACAGTGCCGGCGAAGCATATGACAAGGTTGCAAAGATGCTGGGGCTGGGGTACCCTGGGGGGCCGATTGTGGATGCGCGTGCGCAAAACGGCAATCCACATGCATTACAATTTCCGCGACCGCTGTGCGACAAGGCGGGGTGTGATTTTTCGTTCAGCGGGATAAAAACCGCCGCCCGAACATTTCTGGACCGCACAACAGGGCCGTTGACAGACGAATATATCAATGATTTCTGTGCATCTTTTCAGGCATCGGTTGTAGACTGTATAATCAATCGATTAACCCATGCGTTGGCGGATGTACGTGTACATGATGCCGCGCCACGCACACTGGTTGTTGCAGGTGGGGTTGCAAAAAACAGTGCAATTCGCACCGCGATGGAGGCGTTGGCACAGCAACATGGTATGCTGTTTGCGGCACCACCGATGAACCTGTGTACAGACAATGGCGCAATGATTGCGTGGGCGGGGCTGGAAAACTTTAATATCGGGCGTGTTGTGCGTGAACCGATTGCACCACGACCACGTTGGCCACTGACGGAATTGTAAAAGTATGCTGTTTATGATATAGTTTGTGCCATGGACAACCAAAAAGAACAATTATTTGAAAGCGCAACCCATAAATTGATTAACCAGTTGGATACAATGGGACTGGATCCGCGGTCGCGTATGCAGGCGAAAAATTTTGTGTTATTGTTTCGCGACAGTTTTAAATCGGATGCCGTTAAAAAGGCGACTTTTTCCCGTACGATTGGCGATGACTACAAATTGTTTCCATATGATGCGTATGGATTCTGCAAGGCGGCCAGTTGTTCGTTCGTCGCATTAATGGCGGCACCCAAAGAATGGCGGGTGATGTATATTGATGAAGTGTGGACGTATGGCCCGCATTATTTTGTTCAGCATATAAAATCAGGTCAGGCATTTGATTTAACCTATGACCAATATGTCTATGACAGATTGGATGTGCCATATCATATAGGGCGACCGACCAAGATAAATCGCGAGGCCCAAGATACCGTTGTGCGATTTTTGCATTCAATCGGGGTGGACTATATGGATTTTGTAAGAAAGAATAACGCCAAAGAGTAATAGAACATGCAAAAACCAGAACCTTTTGTAAATGGCAATACAGTGTTTAGCGTATCCGACGCGTCCGCGTTGCTGAAAGGCGTTGTTGAAACCGCCTTTCCACGAATAAAAATTCGTGGTGAATTGTCGCAAATCACACGCGCAACATCGGGTCATATGTACATGACAATCAAGGATGCGGGGGCGGCGATTTCTGTCATAATATGGCGCGGTACGCCGGTGGCATTTAAACTGGAAGAAGGGTTAGAGGTTATTATTACCGGACGCTTTACGACATATCCGGCGCGCAGCAACTATCAAATTATCGCCAGTGAAATTGAAATGGCGGGGGTTGGTGCAATTCTGAAAATGCTGGAAGAGCGCAAGCGCAAACTGGCGGCAGAAGGACTGTTCGACGAAAGCAAGAAAAAGCCCCTGCCCCGTTTGCCACAGACAATTGGTGTCGTTACCAGTCCGACCGGCGCGGCGTTCCAAGATATTCAAAACAGATTGCGTGAACGCTTTCCGGTGCGGGTGTTGCTGTATCCAGCGACAGTCCAAGGTGCAACCGCCGCAGCCGAAGTTGCAGCCGGCATTGAATACTTTAACAAAATGCGCAATGTGGATGTGATTATTGTCGCGCGTGGTGGTGGCGCACTGGAAGATCTGTTGCCGTTTTCCGAAGAAGTTGTTGTGCGGGCCGCGGCGGCCAGTCAGATACCACTGATTTCTGGCGTGGGGCATGAACCAGATTGGATGCTGATTGACTTTGCGGCAGATTATCGCGCCCCAACCCCAACGGGGGCCGCCGAAGCGGTTGTTCCCACAAAATTGGCACTGATTCAGGAAATTGATAATATGTGGTTGCGACTGTCGGGTCAGTTTATGACACGACTGGGCAATGCACGCCAACGTATGGAATCAATCACGATTAAAAGCCCAAAACAGATGGTTATGGAACACGCCCAACGATTGGACGATCTGGGACGTACGATGGGGATTATTATCAATGCAAAGTTTAGCACAGCCCACCAACGAATGGATGCGGTCAGCACGATGCCCAATATACTGCACAACAGAATGCAACAGTTGAATCAGTCGATTGCGCATATGGGCCAGATGCTGAATTCATTAAGTTATAAAAACGTCTTGGCACGCGGATATGCCATTGTTCGTGGCGCAGACAATCAAATAATCAGTCGCAGCGATGGCGGCGTGCCCACCACGATTGAATTTGCAGACGGCGTTATGCAAATAAAAAATTAAGAATCACCGGCACGTGGATGTGCGTGTGCATAGATGTCAGATATTTCCGCCATATTGACGCGCGTATACAGTTGCGTTGTCGACAAAGAAGAATGTCCCAACAATTCTTGCAGACTGCGTAAATCGGCACCGCCTGCCAACAATGCCGTCGCAAAGGTATGGCGCAGGGCGTGGGGTGTCACATAGTCTGGCAACTGTAAATAATGGCGCAGGTTTTCAACAACCTTTTCCGCCATACGCGCCGACATTGGTAATCCGCGAACACTGCAAAATACCGCATCGCGGTCATTATTACTGAATGGGCGCACCGCGATATATTTATCGACCGCATCCCATACCGCAGGCAAAACAGGAACAATACGTTCCTTGTTCCCTTTGCCAACAATGCGCAATATTTCGGGGCGATTATGGATGTCATGATTACTTAGGCGCAAGCATTCAGATATACGCAAACCACACCCAAACAGCATTACCACCAATGCCCAATCGCGCGCGGCCAACCATGGATTATGTGCATCAATCACACGAATGGCATCTTGCATATTTTCAACATCAATGGGATCAATGGCCTTGGACAATTTTCGGGGAACCTTGGGCGACGATATTAGTCCAATCGCATCGTTTTTTATTCCATAATTCTGGGCCAAGAATTTATAAAACCCACGCAGCGACGACAAAGCACGCGATGTAGATTTATGCGACAGGCCGCGACGCTGGCACGATGCCAGAAAGGCCCGAAAAGCCAAAGTATCAACACCGGCCAAATCATATGGTGTTGGGGACGCGCCAGAATAATCTGTATAAAATGCCAGAAAATCGCGAATGTCTGTTTCGTACGCCACCAATGTATTATCAGAATACCCACGCACGTTGTGCAAATACTGAATAAAATCATCGATGGCTGCGTTCATATAGACCCTGTTTATTTTATTTCAAATATTGCGCTTACAGAAACGGCGACATCTGTATCACGCGCGACAATTGTTCCACCGGCATCAAATGCGGCGGCGGATTCAATTGTTGCCTTGGCATTGCGCAACAATCCAGATGATGTCGTGTGCATTACATCGGATGTCTGGGTTCCATATGCCACCGACAGCATTTTTCCAACACGTCGGTTGTCGCCTGCCGCCAAGGCGTTTGCGCGCACGCGTGCATTTTCAACAGCAATACCCAAGCAACGATCCAAAACCGGCTGCAATGCGGACGGACTGGTATACATACGCAGGTTTTCAGCGAATACATTCTGCGCCCCAGAAAACCGTCCCAAAATATTTTCGATTATATCGACACTGTTTGCAGACACTTCGATTGCAATATTTGTTTCAATCCCCAAGACGACAGATTTCTGTTCGTCGCGATTCCATTCTGTTTTTTCATACGAATTAAACTGGGTTGTTTGAACTTCGACCGGTTGCGATTCCAAAAACTGGGTAATATCGGCCACCTGTGTGGTCGCAGCGCGCATAGATTCCGCCGCAGTCGGCGCCAAGGTCGTAATGCGTAATGTTATTGCGGTTTTATCCTTGGGCGCGGTGGTGTTGCATTCACCCCGCACCGCAACGGTTTCAGGATTACTGCGGCGTTCCAGCGCCCCGAACACCAACGCCAATACGGCGGCAGTGCCAATAACTGTGCCAATCCAAATCAAAGTTTTTTTCATCATTCCCCCCACTGTGATAAATTAACCCAACATTGCCTGACGTACACGACGCATTGTTTGTGCGGCGACATCGCGGGCGCGCGCGGCCCCGTCTGCCAAAATCGCATCGATTTCATTGGTATTCGACATCAGGCGTTCATATTCTGCGCGTGGTTTGGCCAGCACAGAATTAATTTTTTCAAACAGCATTGTCTTGGCCGTTCCATATCCCATACCACCGGCGCGGAACATATCTGCGAAGGCGGCGATTTCATCGGCGGTGGCAAAATGTTTGTACAACTGGAATATCGTTGACGCGTCAGGATCTTTTGGTTCGTCTGGTGTCTTGGAATCGGTGATAATGCGCATAATTTTCTTTTTCAATTCTGCCGCGGGCGCGAACAGTGCGATGGTGTTATCATAGGATTTACTCATCTTGCGACCGTCCAAGCCGACAACCAATCCTGTTTCTGTGCCGATAACAGGTTCTGGCACTTTAAAGGTTTCGCCATAGGTGTTATTAAAGTAGCCCGCAATATCGCGCGCAAATTCAACATGCTGTTTCTGGTCTGCGCCAACCGGCACAATATCCGCATTGTACAGCAGGATGTCAGCACTCATTAACACAGGGTATGTGTACAATCCCATATTCACGCCTGCATCAACGTCTGCGCCGGCGGCAATATTTTTGTCCATGGCGGCCTTGTACGAGTGGGCGCGGTTCATCAGACCCTTGGGCGTGATGTTCATTAGCATCGTGTTCAACTGATAAATTTCGTCGATGTCAGATTGGCGAAACAGTATCGCGTTCTGTAAATCCAGCCCCAACGCAATCAGCAACGCCGCAATTTCATATGTGTGCTGTTTAATTTGGGTGGCATCGTGGATGGTGTTCAGCGCGTGCAAGTCTGCAATAAACATAAATGTTTTATGTGTTTTCGCGCGTTCAATTAACGGCTTTAACGCACCGATGTAATTCCCCAAATGTGGCATACCTGTTGGTTTGATACCTGTTAAAACAATTTCGTCTGACATAATAAATACCCTTTACTTATGTATGATTTTAATAATTTTATATCTGAAATGAAAGCCCAAAATTTTATATCAAGCGCGATGGGCAAATGCGCAAAAATACATCAGGCGGCAATGCGCCAACAAATATGGCCGATAAAAATGGTATTTTCGTACTTCATCGGCCATATTGTATGTTGATTGATTGCGTTTTGCAATATGTTTTTAAACTGAATACAATTACACCGCTTTAAAGTGTCCCACCAGTATTGGGGCATGGCACACAACGTGTTTGAAGACCGCCATCATCGCCACCAACACTTTGAAAGCCCACATCACAACAGTCTTCTGTGGTTTCTGTTGCTGCGCATGATGTATATGAAATTGTATAAGAACCTGTACTGTCGGAACCTGTGCTGGTGTCGCTGCGTGTGCATAAACTAGTGGCCAGATTATAGGTCCAGCCATCTGGACAACTGTATGTCGTTTCGGTATCCCCATTTGGGCAACAATAGGTTCCAGCCGTACAATTTCCTGCGACAAAACGTTGCGTAGTCATAAGACACGACGGCACTGCCGTCGCATTGCGTGTCATTGACACCACCAATCCCAACCCGACGATTAGATTCGGCACAAAGTGGGAGATAAAAAATGCAGAAATCTGGGATTAAATTTTTAAGAATATTGCCTAGGACAATCGTCCCATTGGATTCGGCGTTTGTTTTTATCTTATACGCCGTATATTCTACCGCATTCAGCACTTTTTTGCAATATGTTTTTAGACCCAATGGCATCAACGCGCCACATCCCCACGCAAGCGTTCATGGCAGATATAGTTGTGTAATTTAAATCCGCCATCGGCCGACCAATTCAGCATACCACGCCAATTTTCATCGGGAATTTCAACAGTTGGCAATGGGTATGGGGTGCGGGTTAACTGTTCTGCAACCTGTGGCAGATGATTTGTATAGATGTGCGCATCGTGTAATTCGCCCTTTAATATTGCGGGTTGCAGGTTGGCCTCTTTGGCGTACAACAACAGCAGCAAGGCATAACTGGCGATATTGTACGGCACCCCAAGGAACATATCACATGAACGCTGGGTCCAGATTAACGACAGTTTGCCATCGCGCACAATTAACTGATGCATCATGTGGCATGGTGGCAGTGCCATCTGGGGGAAATCGACCGGATTCCATGCAGACACCAAAATACGGCGATCGTTTGGGTTGTTCTTTAATTTATCAATGGCATTGGCAACCTGATCAACCCCAGTGGCGGCCGGATTAAAGTTATCAGACGGATTTCGTTCAATGCGCGCGGTGTCCCATTGATATTCACCACCAAAATGCCGCCACTGGAACCCATAGATTGGCCCAAGGTCGCGTTCGCTGTCCATAATGGAATTACGTAAAATCGTTTTCTGGGCATCGGTCAAGGTTTGACCGCCATATTCCAGCATTCCAGATTTGATTTTGTACGTCTGTTCAACCTTGAGAGGATTCGCCCATTCGTTCCAAATCTTGCACTTGCGGTCTTGCAGCCACTTTTTATCGGTAATGCCGCGCAAAAAGAATTCTAGTTCTGTGGCAATGTTTTTTAATCCCATCTTCTTGGTCGTGATTAGCGGGAATCCCATTTGCATATCGTGTATAAATGTCGCCCCATGCCCCAGACCAACATCAGGAATCCCAGTACGATTGTTGCGTACGTCTGTGCAGTTTTGTTTGATGTCAGATAAAATGTCTAGATATGCCCGCATATCAAATTCCCCCATAAAAAAAGAAACGCGCCTAAGGCGCGTTTCGACATATATTAACGAACAGATGCCTGTTTAAACAAATCGTCGGCTTTGACCTTTTTTTCTTTGGTCTTGACGTGTGTCAACATTGCATCCAAGGCCTTGCGTTCAAACAGCATGCCGCGCAACATCGCCAAAGCATTCTGATTTTTGTTATAAAATTCAAAAACCTGTTTTGGATCTGGATAGCGTGCCGCTTCGGCCCAAATTGCCTGTTGCAGGTCATCACGTGAAACTTCGACCTGATTCTGGGTACCCCATTCGGCCAAAATCAGTCCCAATTTAACGCGACGTTCTGCGTCTTTGCGTTCCTGCTTTTCATCCCATTTGTGTTCACATTTTTCGTCATGGCAATGGCTGTGATTGCGATCAAATTCAGACTTTGCCATTTCGTATTCTTGTGCCACCAATGTTTCTGGCAGGTCTAATTTAACCTTGTCTGCCAAAACATCCAGCAATTCGTTGCGCATTTCACGCTGGGCGGCGTCTGCATATTGTTCTGTCAAGATATTGCGAATATGCTGTTTCAATGCATCAACAGATTCCTGACCAACAGTTTTTGCCAATTCGTCATTCAGTTCTGGCAAAATATGTTTGCGAATTTCGTGAATTTCAACAGCAAAACGTGCGTCTTGACCCGCCAAGTTTGCAGCGTGATAATCCGCAGGGAATTTTACGTTAACATCAAACTTGTCGCCGATTTTATGACCGATAATCTGGTCTTCGAACCCTGGGATAAACGCACCAGAACCCAAAATCAGGTGATGTTTTTTGGCTTCGCCACCTTCGAACGCGGTATCGCCAACAAAGCCCTTGAAGTCGATAACAGCAACGTCGCCATTTGCGGCCTGATACTTTTCGTCCTGTTTTTCCGCAGTACTGCGTGATTTGCGAATGTTTTCCAGTGCAGTTTCGACTTCCTGTTCGTCCAAATCTGCAATCTTTTTGGTAACTGTGATTTTTTCTAAATCAATCGCAGGCAATGTTGGCAAAATATCAAATTCCAATGAATATTCTGCGTCTTTGCCAATTTCCCAGCCAGCCAAATCGGCCTTGGGCGCGCCAGCCAAACGGATTTTCTTGTCCGCGACATAGGCGTTCAAATCTTGGTTCATCAACTTATCAATCGCTTCGCCATAGGCAGATGCGTTATATTTCTGGCGCAGGATGGTCAATGGAACCTTGCCCTGACGAAAACCAGCCATTTTAACCTTTTTACCGTATTCCAGCAGAATTTCATCGGCAGCGGCCTGCAGTTGGTCGGCGGGAATCAGACCGTTAACAGAATAGTGTAAATCCTTGATTTTTTCTTTTTTAAACATATGTTTTCCCCTAATGTAAAATTAGAATTGCCGAGTGATTATACACGCTTTTTTATTGAAAGCAATAATAAAATCCCGCCAGTGGCGGGATGATTTTACCTTTTTTGGTATTAAAACCACGTCCATGGCTGGAATACCTTGAGCAGCCCCAGCGCAGTACGCTTGTCAGCATAGGTATGACCACAGCGCGGACATACATTAAACGGCTTGATTATGGCCTTGGCCTTGCCAAACACCAAGAACCACAGATAAACACCCAACGCCCACACGGCAATTACCAATCCCCATGCAACATAATCAAAGTATGTGTCAACGGTATTGGTGATAACAGTAATTGTTGTGATGTCCGACTGCGACAGGTCATTATAAATCTTGGTTGCCACCGGCCAAGAGGACGGCCGCCATGGGTACACATGTTCAATTCCATAGTTGGTCAATAATGTTGTTCCCAATCCACCCGACTGTTTGTCCAGCGCAGATTTAATTGCAGTGTCCAGCATCTTGTCAACCTCGGTCTGGGCGACACGTGTCAAATCTGCTTTGATTTTGTCCAGTTGCTGATTTACCTTGGCGGCGGTATCATCAACCTTGGCAATGGTGGTGTTGGCCTTGTCTATGGCACTGTCTGCCTTGTCCAGTCCTTTGTTTACTTCATCAACGGCATTATCAACCCCGTCTGTTTTAACCCCCAGCATTTTTGCAAATCCGGTCAGTTTTTTTACCCCAGATGTCTTTTCGCGCGCATCGGCGGTGGCATCTGATGCCTTGGCCGTTGTTTCCTTGGCGCTGGCAGTGGTTTCCGAGACTTTATTAACCCCCTGCTCTACCATCTTGACACCATCTATGGCGACAGCAATCGGTTTTTCCAAGTTGATAGAATCTGCAACGCTGTCTAATAACGCTTCATACTGTTTTACAATCCCCTTTTGCAAATCAAAGAACATTGATACAACAATTGATTTCTTAATCGGCTGGGAATATGTGTTTTTTACATGCAATGGTGCCCATATCAGAAACGCAAACCAAACAACGGTAAATATTGCAATGGCGCGACGAACCCCACGTACCAGCGATTTCTTTTTAGCGACAGTTTTTGCGCCACCCATATCGATAACTTCGACTTCTTTCTTTGCGCGTGCCATAAAAAAAACTCCTTTGCTGTGATACAAGGAGTTTAGTCGATTATCGTGTGATATTGCAATATTTTTTTAGCGCGTTCTTTTCTGAAAATCCGCAATATAAATGTCCGCAAAACCTGACAGGGCCTTGTACGCGTCGCTACGTGATTGAAAGTCTTGGATTTTCAACACAGTATTGTAATAGATATCTGCCTGTACGGCATCTTTGAATGCAGCAATATCTGTTTCTGGAATCATGTTATAATTATTGGGCCGATTTTCACGACAGAACAGTGTATAGATATAATGCAAATTATCTGCATACTGACGCGAAACAGCCAAATAAATCTTGTCCGTCATCGACAGGTTTAATAATGGCATGCCACTGGGGGCCGGCGCGTTTGTTGTTGCAACGTTAATAGTGTTTTTGTCTTTATTTGTATCTTTATTCATTTTCTGTACCTGTATATTTTTTGATAAATTCGTTTTTAAATTGGGAAAAACGCCCCTGTTCTATTGATTCACGAATATCGCGCATCAGGTCTTGATAGAACCACAGGTTATGTTGGGTCAATAATGTTGCACCCAAAATTTCATTGCACTTAATCAAGTGATGAATATAGGCACGTGAACGCTGGCACGCAGGACAGCCACATTTGTCATCCAGTGGGCGCGCATCATCCCTGAATTTTGCGTTGCGCATATTCATTGTGCCATGGCGCGTAAATGCCTGTGCGGTACGACCGGCGCGTGTTGGCATAACACAATCAAACATATCTATGCCGCGTTCAACCGCCCCCAATATGTCCAGTGGTGTCCCCACCCCCATTAAATAGCGCGGTTTGTCCGTTGGCAGCAATGGCGTGGTGGTGGCAATCATATCAAACATTACAGATTGTGGTTCACCAACCGCCAAGCCGCCAACCGCATAGCCATCAAAACCGATTTCGACCAATGCACGCGCAGATTTTTCACGCAGATCTGGGAAATCGGCCCCCTGGACAATACCAAAAATACCATATCCATCGCGGTCGATAAATGCGTCTTTGCTGCGGCGCGCCCAACGGGTCACCATATCAACATTTTTTTCAACGCGATCACGCGGTGCAGGCAGTTTTAAACATTCGTCCAAAACCATTGTGATATTCGAATCCAACTGATGCTGAATATGCACAGAATCTTCGGGGCGCAGGAAGTGTTTTTTTCCACCGTCAAAGTGTGATGTGAATTGGACACCTTCTTCGCTCATCTTCGTCAATGTGGACAGGGACATTACCTGAAAACCGCCACTGTCGGTCAAGATTGGGCCGTTCCAACCACCAAACTTATGCAGACCGCCCATTTGTTCAACCAAATCGCCCCCTGGGCGCATCATCAGGTGGTATGTGTTGCCCAATATAACCTGTGTGCCGGTGGCCGCAACTTGGTCCATGGTCAAGGCCTTGACAGTGGCAGCGGTTCCCACCGCCATAAACGCTGGCGTTTGAAACGTGCCATGCGCGGTTTCAACCGAACCACGACGCGCATTTCCATCCGTTGCAATCAAATTAAACTTTAATGCCATATTATAACCTGTCCCCCTGTGTTATCGTGTGTGCGCATTTGCCGCCATTGCCATTTGCTGTTGCAGGGTCTGTTGATACTGGGCCTGCATTTGAACCAACAACTGTTGCATTTCAACAACGTTGCGCCCCAATGTAAATGTCAATGTTTGGATTTTTTCATTGTTATCGTGGGCGGCGGCCAACTGCTGTTCCAGTTTTTCAACGCGTTTTTCCATTGCGGCATAATCTTTGAGTTGTTGTTTGTATGCCTTGTCATTTTTCATTTTGTCGCCATTACGATTGATAAAATTACCAATCGCATTACGAACATCTTTGGATTTAACCAACATAGTGCCATATTTCAAAACCGCCTTTTTGCCGGCCTTGGTACCCAAGAATCGTTTAAACACCGCCGGTTTTGCCACCGCACGCACGACGGTTGGAATTGCACGAACAATTATTGCAGGTATTGCCATTATTTATCTCCCTTGGTTTTTTTGAACAACAAACAACAATCGCCATAACTGAAGAAACGATATTTTTCAGCCACTGCGTGTGAATATGCATTTTTCATTTCTGGTAATCCAGCAAATGCAGACACCAACATAAACAGTGTTGATTTCGGTAAATGAAAGTTAGTTAGCAACACATCAACCGCACGAAATTCGTACCCTGGGGTGATAAAAATGCTGGTGGTGCGACAAAACGGTGCAACGCGGCGATATTTTGCTGGATTACGGTTGTACTTTGCCGCACTTTCCAGCAGGCGCATGGATGTTGTTCCAACCGCAATAACACGTGTGGCATCGTTTATTATCTGGGCCTGTGCGGCGGTAATGCGTCCCCATTCACTGTGCATTTTGTGTTCTGATAAATTTTCGGTTTTGACCGGCATCCATGTGCCGGCACCAACATGCAATGTAATGTTTACAATCTGGGCACCACGTGCGCGAATTTGTTCCAACAATTCTGGGGTAAAGTGCAAACCCGCCGTCGGTGCAGCCATTGACCCCAGTGGCTGGGCATAAACAGTCTGATAGCGTTCACGATCATCCGATTGTTCTTCGCGCTTCATATATGGTGGCAGTGGCATTTTTCCCACGCGATCCAGAACTGCGAATACATCATCACACAAAAACTTGATTTTCAGGCCACTGTCGTGATTTTGGCTGACGACCTGAATTTGGGTGCCGTCGTCCAATGTTAATATTGTGCCGGCCTTAATCTTTGTAAATTTACGACACAACCCCCACCAGCAGCCGTCTTTGGTTGCGGTGTGCAATGTGATTTCATGTTTACCATCGGCCATAAAGCGTGCAGGTATAACACGTGAATTGTTAAAGACGACCACGTCGCCATCTTGGATGTAATCCAGAAAATCGCGAATATGACGGTCTTGAATCGCGCCGTCATTTACCACCAACATGCGTGATGCGTCGCGCTGGGTCAATGGATGCGATGCAATCAATTCGGTGGGTAATTCAAAATCAAAATCAGATGTAGATAGCATGTTTTACTTCTTGAATTCCAATCCTTGGTCGATGTAGTTTTCGGCCTTTTCTTCCCAATCTGGTTCAACACGAACGAACAAATGCAGACGGGCATTTACACCCCACTGGTCTTGAATATCGCGACGGGCGGCGGTTCCAATTTGCTTTAACTGCGTACCACCGCGACCAACAACAATCTTTTTATGACCATCGTTGCGCACAGCAATCTTCTGATAAATGTCCAAAACGCCGTCATCTGCGACATCTACGCGTTCGGTAACAACATTTATGTGGTATGGCAATTCTTGGTGAATGTATTTATAAATCTTTTCACGCGTCAATTCCGCCAGATACAGTTCGTCCGGAACGTCGGGGGCATCCACAGTATCAAACAAATACGGCGATTCAGGCATTACGTCCGCCAGTGCGTTCAGCATTTTTTCAATACCGTCGTTTTTCAGTGCAGAAATCATAAAGATTTCACGCCATGGTGCCATAGACGATATTTCTGCGACCATTGGTAATAATTCCAGTTTTGGAATTGCGTCAACCTTGTTCAAAGCAACAAAGATGTTTGGTTTGTCTTTTATCTTGTCCGCCAAGGCGCGAATTGTTTCTGTTATACCCTTTTGCGCATCAACCAACAGCAACACCGCATCCGCGTCAGACACCGCATCCATGGCCGCGGCAACCATTGCACGATCCAGACGGCGCGACGGTTTGAATACCCCAGGGGTATCAACAAATATCAACTGGCGCGGGCCAACCATTTTAACGGCACGCAGGCGGGTTCGTGTGGTCTGAACCTTGTGCGAAACAATGGATACTTTACGCCCCATAATTTGATTTAATAATGTACTTTTGCCCGCATTGGTGGGGCCGATAATGGCAACAAAGCCGGAATATGTTTTTTCTGTCATGATTTAAAGCATATCATACCATTTTCAAAAGTGAATAAAAATCTTGCAAATATGCCTGTAGACTGGTAAGTATATGTGCATGTGGGTGGGGCAACGCTGAAAAAAAAAAGGAAACAGAAAAGATGCAACTGACCGGTCCCGAAATTCTGCGTCGTATGCAGAACAAAGAAAATCCAGACATTGTTATTAAACCGTTTGATGCGCGCTGTTTGGGGTCAAACAGTTATGATTTGCATCTGGCCGATACACTGCGTGTGTACAAGCACACAATCCCCAAGGGGATGCGGCCCGCAATCGAATACAGCGGACGACCAGAAATGCACAGCATGCGCGACTGGTTTGAATTAAAGTATGGAAATCCTGTCTTGGGCGATGTCGATATTGAATCGT
This sequence comes from Alphaproteobacteria bacterium, assembly GCA_017451625.1. Classification (GTDB taxonomy): domain Bacteria; phylum Pseudomonadota; class Alphaproteobacteria; order Rs-D84; family Rs-D84; genus Enterousia. The sequence goes on along the minus strand of JAFTNY010000029.1, from coordinate 8,107 downwards.
GGTATTATCGTGATTATTTAAATCATCCAGAAAAATATGACATCCGAAATCCGCGGTATTTAATTGACCCAACAAACCCAAAACACCATGAAACGATTGATATAAAAATCCCTGAAACAGGACTGATTTTGTCGCCAGATGTGGGTTATCTGGGGGCGACGGTTGAATATACAGAAACGCGCAATCTGTTCCCGTATATTGATGGCAAGTCCAGCGTTGGGCGCAACTTTATATTAAACCACCACACAGCAGGACGTGGGGATGATGGATTCTGTGGCGAATGGACGTTGGAAATTCGCGTTCTGTATCCGACTGTTGTGTATCCGTATATGCGTATTGGTCAGATTTATTACGAAGAATTTAATGGTCAGCGTATGCCATACAATGAAAATCCACACAGCCACTATAACGGTCAGCATGGACCGACCGCCGCAGCAGTGGTGCCGGTTGATAAATTCTTGGCCGATGCCCAGCAAAAGCAGAAGTAATAAAAACCGCCAATTCGGCGGTTTTTTATTTAAACAATTCGTGATTCTGGGTCAGCCAACCGATTGTACTGTCCACGCCATGACCATGTACAACGTATGTGTCGGCGGGCAGATTTAGATTCCGCAAATTTTTGATTGATTGAAATAACATTTCAGGACATCCCCCTGGGAAGTCATAGCGACCATAGCCGTCGCGAAACAACGTGTCGCCGGTCAATAATATTTTTTCATCTGGGAATGAATATGCAACGCCCCCTGGGGTGTGCCCTGGGGTTTCAATAACGTCCATTTGCACATCGGGCAATACCGTATACCGGCCGGCATAAATTGGGGTTGGGGATGGCGCATTTGGGGCGATGTGCGGAATACCAAAGAAATCCAGCAATTCATTTCCCCAGCCAACCAGACGAAAGTCCCCACTGTGCAGATACCATGGCACATTGTATTTCGCGGCCAGCGCAGGCGCGGCCGATATATGATCAGGATGTCCATGGGTTGCATAGATTGCACGCAGGCGCAGATTGCGCGATGTTAATACACGTTCCCAGTCTGCGACATGGCCCCATGGGTCGAAAACCACACATTCATCCCCCACAGACACCACCACAGAATTTGTGTTCTGGGGTGGCATTTGTAAGATTTCAAATTTACTGTTGTTTTGATTTTGCATTCTGGCGGACCGTTGACTTCTTGGTACTGGATTTCTTTTTCTGGCCGAACACGATTTTACGAATTTCGTCGCCGGTCAATGTTTCACGTGCCAGTAATTCACCAGCCAATTTTTCAACCGTCTGTTTGTTCTTGGTCAATAATTTGGTGGCATCTGCGTGGGCCGCATCCAACCAAGCACGAATTTCTGCATCAACCAATTCTGCCGTTTTGTCAGATGCATTTTCCAGCGCACCACGTGTGCCGAATGTTCCAACCTGATTTATTGCAGGCAATCCCAACTTTTTAGACAGACCGGCCGTTGTAATGGAATAGCGCGCCAAACGTGTCGCCATGGCAATATCACTTTCTGCGCCAGTGGTGATTTTGTCTGCGCCGAAAAAGATTTCTTCGGCACTGCGACCTGCCAACGCGATGGACAGGTTTGCACGCACTTCGGCCAAAGTCATAGATACTTTGTCATCGGTCGGCAAATGCTGAACCATTCCAAGGGCGCGACCACGTGGGATAATTGTCGCCTTGTGTATCGGGTCAGCAACGTCTTCGTACATCAGACTGACGAATGCGTGGCCGGCTTCGTGATATGCGGTTAACTTGATGTCTTCGGGGCGCATTTTGCGTACTTTGCGTGGGCCCATGATAATCTTGTCGCGCGCTTCTTCGATGTCTTCGGGGGCGACGGCATCACGACCATTGCGGACGGCATGCAAGGCGGCTTCGTTCAACAGGTTTTCCAAATCTGCCCCTGAAAAACCAGTTGTGCCACGTGCAATATCCTGCAGATTGACATCATCGCCAACCTTGACGCGTTTTGCATACAGATCCAAAATTTCACGACGGCCCGCCATGTCTGGTAATTCAATATAAACCTGACGATCAAAACGCCCAGGGCGCAGCAATGCAGGATCCAACATATCTGCGCGGTTGGTCGCACCAATCACGATGATACCTGTGTCATTGGCAAACCCGTCCATTTCAATCAACAACTGGTTCAAGGTTTGTTCGCGGTCTTGGTCATTATAGGAATGGGTCGAACGCTTTTGTCCAATCGCATCAATTTCATCAATGAACAAGATACATGGGGCGTTCCGCTTTGCCATTTCAAATATTTCTTTGATTTTCGCAACACCCAACCCGACAATAATGCCAGAGAAGTCAGAACCAGATGCAGCAAAAAATGGAACATCGGCTTCGCCGGCGATGGCGCGCGCCAATAACGTCTTGCCGGTACCAGGTTGCCCAGACAGCAATACACCACGTGGAACACGTGCGCCCAGTGATTTATATTTGTCTTTGTTCTTTAAGAAATCCACAATTTCTGACAGTTCTTGTTTTTCTGATTCAATGCCTGCGACATCCGCAAATGTTGTTTTTGGTTTGCCTGTGGCAATCTTGGTTGGGTTTTGGCTGATTAGACTGCGGCTGATGCCCCCTGCCCCACCACGACGCAGACCGCGGAATATCCACAAGATAAACAGCAACGTCAAGACCAATGGCGCAAATGTGCCAACATAATCCAGCCACGATTTGGACGTGTCGATTGTGATTGTCGTGCCGGCATCCGCCAATTTGGCCAACATTTCTGGGTCATATGTAATTGTGGCGGTATACTGGGTGCCGTCGGCCAAGGTTCCGGTGGCACTGTTGCCGTTAATCTGCATCGTTTTGATGTCGGGGGCGCGGCGCAACACGTCTGAAAAGGTCAGTTCAACCGGTGCTGCGGGCGCACCAGCCGACATGCCGGACATCGTATTATCTGCACCACCAAATAATACCATACGGGCGACCAACGCAATGAAAATTGCGGTAAAAAGAATCAAAAACCAAGATGCACCATCGCGCGGTTTCTGGGTTGCTTTATTGTTGGACTGGGTTATTTTTTTTCTGATTTCGTTTATTTTTTTCATTTTTCTTCCTGATACTGGTTCGGGCACCTTCGGGTACGATGAGAATCTGGTTTTTCAAGCGTCGAATCGTGCAGTGCCCCAATGTAAATTGACATTCGTCGTGCAATTTACGTAGTGCATAATTTAACGATTTCAAGCGTGGCAGATACTCGCCCCCCCCAATGGTCTGAATTAACATTCCCAGAAACTTTAGACCAATATGTGGCGGTACGTCAAATAGAAAAGAATCAGTAAACAGCGCATAGCCATCATGCAAAACTGAACGCACACGCACATCAACATCAGCGTCCAACGCATCGCGCGCACGCCCCAGATTTTCAATCGCCAACAGGATTCGCATATCTGAAATCCCCAGCTTTTCGTCCAGCAGGTGGCGATTTTTTCGAATCTTGACGCGTGTGTATCTTTCGTCGTCGTTCATTTCGTCGGTAAAATATTTAATATTGTTCTGGGCGCAATAATCCAACAGTTCACGTCTGAAGACATTTAACAAAGGGCGCGCGATTTGAATGCCATCGCGATAAGAAATCGGGCGCATTGCCGCCAGACCAGATACACCACTGCCCCGCGACAGGTTCATCAGAAATGTTTCAATTTGATCGTCGGCCTGATGCGCAACCATTAGTGTAGCAATGCCGTTTTCATGGCAAAAATCTGTCATGAATTTATAGCGGGCGGTGCGGGCGGCGGCCTCGATTCCCGATGTGGGTTTGTCTGATGTCCAGTGAAAGATATGATATGGCACAGATAATTTGTCGCATAATTCCGCGACATAGGCCGCTTCGCAGTCGGCAGCAGGCCGCAGGTGATGATGAACGTGCAACGCGACAACGTCCATACCTGTGGCAGCCAGCCAGTGCAACAGGCACACAGAATCTGGGCCACCACTGACAGCAACCGCCACACGTGTGCCGGAATAATTACGAATAAAATCCAAAAACTTTTCGTTCATTGTGGTGATATTTTATGCTATAATTCGCAAAAATAAAGGAAAAAGAAATGGCTGGTAAGTTAAAATCAATCGCAGTTTATTGTGGGCATCAATTTGGCAACGATCCAAAGTTCAAACAAGATGCAATCGCAGTTGGCGCAATGTTGGCACAACATGGCATCCGTATGGTGTTTGGTGGGGGTGATGTTGGGCTGATGGGGGCGGTGGCAACATCTGCGTTGGATAATGGCGGTGTGGTGATTGGGGTATCAACAGACGAAGTTGTTGCGCGCCAAGAACCAGCACACGCAGAGGTAGACGTACATATCGTCAATGGCGTTAATGAACGCAAGCAGCGGATGTTCGAACTGTCAGATGCATTTATTATTTTGGCGGGTGGCATTGGGACGTTGAACGAACTGACCGACATTATGACCATGCAACAGATTGGTGAAACAAATAAACCGTTGTTCTTTTTAAATACTAACAATTTCTGGGGGGCGTTGTCAGAACTGGTTCGCCATATGATGGATTCTGGATTTGTAGAATCGTTGGACGATTATCGTATGTATAACGCAGATACCGTTGCGGAATTGACCGAACAGATTTTAAGTTATTAAAATTCAAACACTTTGTCGCGTGCGGTTTGACCGCGGACAAGTTTTATGCTGGTCTTTGGGACACCATAGTGTTCGGCCAGCATTTTTATTACATCTGCCGTTGCTTTGCCGTCTGTTGGGGCGGTGGTTGTGTGTACACGCACAACGCCATCGGGCTGAATTTCAACCCGATTAAATTTTGCACGTGGAATAACGCGAACATTTATGCGTGTCATTTTATTTCAGAAATCAAATCTTGGAATGCGGCGGTCTTGGCCCCTGCCACCAGATGCAGGTGAAAGTGAAAAACAGACTGTTTTACAAATGGCGCGTCGGCACCGGCATTCGCCAGACAGTTAAATTCGCAACTGATTCCCAGCGCGGACGCAGTCTGGGCAAAGCAATCCCAGAATCCGGCCTGTTCAGCCGCAGTGGCATTTTGGGCAAAGTCCAGAATATTCTGGTATGGTCCCTTGGGGATGACCAGTGCATGCTTTTCAAACATCGGGTTGATGTCATGAAAACTCATGGCGTGGTCGTTTTCATAAATCTTGTTCGTTGGGATTTCGCCGCGTATCATGCGCGCAAAGACGTTATTTGTGTCATACATATTTTTATTCCCCTTGTTTTTCGTGAACAGCATATTAAAATACAGACTTGAAATCAATAAATTTCAGACTATATCAATCGTATCTGGTTTAACCCAAGGAGATTTATTTATGTTTAAACCTTTGCATAATTATGTTTTACTGACAAGAATCGAAGAAGAAAACAAAACCGCAGGTGGAATTATTATTCCTGATAATGCGCGCGAAAAACCATCACGCGGGCGTGTTGTTGCCGTTGGCGACGGGGCCTTTGACGGCGATGAAAAAATTCCAATGACGGTCAAGGTTGACGATGTGGTTCTGTTTGCAAAATGGGCGGCATCCGCAAATGAAGTTAAGTTGGATGGACACGACTATGTTTTAATCAAAGAAACTGATATTTTGGGAATTATTGAATAAGAAAGGATTTTAGATATGGCAAAAGATATTGTGTTTGATACTGATAAAATGGCGGCGGGGGTTGATAAACTGGCCAACGCGGTAAAAATTACAATGGGGCCCAAGGGGCGCACCGTTGTTATTGAAAAATCATATGGCGCACCAGTCGCGACCAAAGACGGGGTGACGGTGGCCAAGGCGGTATCACTGAAAGATCCTGCGGAAAATATCGGCGCACGCATGGTGCAAGAGGTTGCCAAGAAAGCCGGCGACGATGCAGGTGATGGTACAACAACGGCAACAGTTCTGGCACAGAAATTAATTCGCGAAGGTCGTCGTGTTATCGCAGCCGGTATGAACCCAATGGACGTTAAGCGCGGCATTGATTTGGCAACAGCGGCGGTTATCAACGATATTGATGCACATGCACGCCCTGTCAAAGACAGCAGTGAAATTGCACAGGTCGCAACCATTTCTGCCAACAGCGATGCGGATATTGGCGCGAAAATCGCAAATGCGATGGAACGCGTCGGCAAAGAAGGTGTCATCACTGTGGAAGAAGCCAAGGGACTGGACACAGAAATCGATGTTGTCGAAGGTATGCAATTTGACCAAGGATTTATGTCGCCATACTTTGTGACAAACAGTGAAAAGATGCTGGCCGAATTAGACGGGGCGCAAATTTTGGTTTCTGAAAAGAAAATCACAGGGTTGCAGGCCTTGTTGCCAATTTTGGAACCGATTGCACAATCGGGCAAGCCATTACTGATTGTTGCCGAAGATGTCGAATCCGAAGCGTTGGCAACGTTGGTGCTGAACCGCCTGCGCGGTGGGTTAAAGGTTTGCGCAGTCAAGGCCCCAGGCTTTGGTGATCGTCGCAAAGAAATGTTGAAAGACATTGCAATCTTGACCGGCGCAACAGTTATTTCAGACGACATGGGGATGACATTTGAAAATATTACCCCAGCGGTCTTGGGCAGTGCAAAAAAAGTTATCGTTTCCAAGGATTCAACACTGTTGGCGCATGGCGCAGGCGATAAAGCCGCCATTGCCGCGCGTGCAGACGAAATACGTATGTCCATTGCCGCATCAACCAGTGAATATGACCGCGAAAAATTATCTGAACGGTTGGCAAAACTGGTGGGGGGCGTGGCCGTTATCAAGGTTGGCGGCATGACCGAAGTCGAAGTTAAAGAAAAGAAAGACCGCGTGGACGATGCATTGGCGGCAACACGCGCCGCAGTGTCTGACGGGATTGTTGCCGGTGGCGGAATTGCACTGGTGCGGGCGGTGGCGGCACTGGCCGATTTGCGCGGTGCAAACGCAGACCAAGACGTTGGTATTGACATTGTACGTCGCGCCATTGTCGCACCATGCGCGCAAATTGCAGAAAACGCAGGCGTTTCCGGCGAAATCGTTGTCGGCAAGGTTATGGAATCGGCGGAATACAACTTTGGCTATAACGCGCAGACCGGTGAATATGTCGATATGATGGCGGCGGGTATTATTGACCCAGCCAAGGTTGTCAAGACTGCAATCGCCGCGGCGGCCAGTACGGCAGGTGTAATGCTGACCACTGGGGCAGTAATGACAGAAATCCCCGAAGAAAAACCAGCCACCCCACAAATGGGCGGCGGAATGTCGGGCATGATGTAAAAGAATCCCCCATTTGGGGGATTTTTTAATTAGTGGTTAGTGTGAGTTGTAAGTGGTTAGTGGTGGAAGCCACTTATTTGTCATACCGGCGCAGGCCGGTATCCATTGTTTTATGTATTCATAGTTTTTAATATTCAGGCGCAAGAAGCATACAGAACGCAATGGATCCCCGCCTGCGCGGGGATGACGACGGTTTTTAAGTTTTTTCTCTTAAATCCCTGCGTGGGGATGATGGAGTTTATATACTAAAATCACACTTGCAAAAATGTGTTGAATGTGGCAGAATATGTGGCGTACAGAAGAAAAATAACTGCCGAATCCAATGGGACGATTGTCTGCGGCAAAACATTCAAAAATTTAATCCCAGATTTCTGCATTTTTTGACTCCCACTTTGTGCCGAATCTAAACGTCGGTTTGTCATTGGCGTTGGGAATTGCGGTTGATGCAAATGCTATAGGTGCGTGCAATCAACTGGTGTGTGATGTTACTGATTCCCAGTATAACAATATCACCAGTCCGAACAATTGTGGGATGGGAACAATTATTGATAATAATTTGGTTACAGCGACGTGTTATGGTGAAAGCAGAATTTTATCATGTACTAATTGTCCAACAGGGTATTCAAAGAAAGCAAATACGGTTGCAATTCCATGTTCAGGAGGAAAGACGACATGGTACACATGTGTGCAAGATTGTACCGGTTGCAGTAATTGTACATCTGATACGTCGTGGTCGTCTGCAGGTACAGGGTATGAGAAGAAGGTGACACGCACATGCAACTGTAATACATGCAATTCATCAACGTCATATCGCTGTGCCGCCGGATATTATGGCAGCAGCACCAACGGCACATCGGGGTGCAGTAAGTGT
>JAFTNY010000028.1 GCA_017451625.1 Alphaproteobacteria bacterium | reverse complement strand
ATTATACTTTTCGTCCGAAGCAAAGAATATTTGCAAACACCTGCAGAAAAATCTGAAAAAAACAGATGGTTTGGATGGGGTCTTGAAAAATATTGGTGGCGCAAGGGACAAGTTGAAGGCCGCCCGAGAATTTAAATCAGAAAAACATCTGGCGTGGTTCGAAAAAACGCTGAACGCATTGAAAAATGACCCTAAACTGTCCAAGGTATGGGCGGGGGCCTTGAAAGACGGCACGCATATGCAAGCACTGGTCAAGGAAATGATTATTCGGGCCGTCAAGGAAGGCAAAAAAGATGAATGTAAGACGGCATTGGAACTGATTTCTGTATTGCATTATGATTATACCACCAGCAAGATTATGGAAACGCTGGGCAAGGAAAATTTGACAATCTTTTCTGATGGGAAACTGTCATGGAACAAGAACGAAGGGATGAAACTGGTTACCACAGCACTGGATAAAAGTATCAAAACTGCGTTCATGGGTATTGGATACGGCATTACAATGGTTGGTAATGCAATTAAGATGTCGAACCGAAAGATAAAAAATTATTCAGGCGATAAAAACTTTAAGAAAGAACATGACGCTTATTTAGACCAACAGGCCAACGACAAACAGGCCTTGGTTGATTTATTAGCGAACGAAAGAACGCAACGAACAACAACACAGGCAACGGTCGATGGCATTCGGGCGGGCCGAACCTATAATGTAGCCAAAACAGATATAGAAAACACTATTTCAACAACAGAGGCCATAATTGCAACAGATGTTCAGGCACTGGAACAAGCACTGATACAAACGGCGAACAGCGTTAATGGGGGCGGTCCATGGACCCCAATCGCAAATGCTGCAGAATACGATGCCATTGAGACATTTATTAAATCAGTTGGCACTGGCACATTGGCAACCAAACCAACCTTGACTGGCACTGGCGCGGCACTGCAAACACATCTGGACAATATCGAAACACAACATTCCGCATTGACTACACAACGGCAGAAGTTGGATGATTTGGTTAATGGGACAGAACTGTTGACACAACTGGACGAACAAATTACACGTCATCAGGACGAAGTATCAAACTGGGATGCAAATCACATGGATGCTATGGAAGAACTGGCGTTGTATTGGAACATGCTAGAAACAGGACGCAATACCAAAACAGGTCCAATGTACAATTGGGTTCGGAATCTGAATAAGAACAATGCACAGAAAAGATTTAGCGGTCAGGTAAGCGGATTAATCTCGGCATACAATCAATCGCATTCCATCGCCGCTTGATTTTTTGGGGGATTTGTGATATAATAAAAGCATGCGTCATCAGTAATGGTGGCGTTTGTTTTTTGTACCCTGCCCTGTGTGGTGGGGGATTTTTTTGATTGTATACAACAAAGGAATTATCAATGACACGTGTTTTACAAGTTAGACGCGGCAATGCCGCACAAAATAACGATTTTACCGGTCTGGTCGGTGAAATTACAATGGACACAGATGCAAAAACACTGCGGATACACGACGGCGAAACGTTGGGTGGTTTTGCCTTGGCACGCGCCGATAATGCGGCAACCAACACCGGAACATTTGACATCAGCAGTGTTCCAGACGATTTTTGGGCAGAATTGATTAAAAAGCATACCAACGCCGTCATACCAATGACTGAAACAACCCCATGCCCAATAAACAGCCAGTGCAGTTATTTAGACTATATCGTTGGCGGTAATGAAAAACCACGCTGGGTACAAGTGGTGTTGATATGCCAGAATCCGGATGCCGGATATGCCATTGGCGATGAAGTTTGGGCATTTGGAATTGGGGCGCGCGCAAATCCGATGCCAAACTGGACAATCAATCAGGACGGATTGCATTTGTGCCTGATGGTGGGACATGAAAAGTACTGGGCCAGCCATCGCGACACAGGAATCACAACAGAACTGGCCGATGAAAATTGGCGTATTTTATTCCGAGTTTACTATTGAAAATGAAAAAATCCTTTGCTATGCTGGACGCGTTTAGAAAAAAAGGATTTCACATGTACATACTTGCACTGAATTGTGGTTCTTCTTCGTTAAAGTATCAGGTCTTTGACGCAGGAACCAAAACGGCCATCGTTGGTGGGAACGTTGAAAAAATTGGTTTGCCAGATTCTTTTGTCACGCAAAAGTACCCAGATGGTACAAAACAAAAGAAGGAAACGTCCATGAAAAACCATGACGAGGCCCTGAACGTTGTTTTGTTTATGTTGCGCGAAGCGTCTATTGACCTGAACGAAATCGGCGGTGTTGGTCATCGTGTTGTTATGGGTGGCGATAAATTCGCATCGTCGGTCGAAATAACAGATGAAGTTATTAAGACAATCGATAAACTGTCGCCATTGGCACCGTTGCATAATCCACCTGCATTGCGTGGTATCATGACTGCAAAACAGTTGTTGCCAAATGCAAAACAGGTTGCAGTATTTGACACTGCGTTCCACCAGACAATGCCAGATTATGCGTATCGCTATGCGGTGCCACGCGCATGGTATACAGAATTGGGTGTTCGTCGCTATGGTTTCCATGGGACCAGCCACCTGTATGTTTCAAAACGCGCCGCGGCAATGTTGGGCAAGCCAGCCGACCAGTGCAATCTGATTACAATGCATATTGGGTCGGGCGCATCGGCAACCGCAATCCGCAATGGCGTATCGGTTGACACTTCGTTGGGTATGACACCACTGGCCGGTCTGACCATGGGAACACGCCCAGGGGATTTGGACCCAGGGGTTGTTCTGTACGTAATGGAACAGTTAAAATTGTCGCCTGCACAGATGCAGACGCATTTAAGCAAAGATTCTGGATTAAAGGGCCTGACCGAATGTTATGCAGATCGTCGCGATGTTGAAGAAAACAAAGCAACAAACGATTCTTGCCGTCTGGCCATTGACATGGAAGTCCAAAATGTAAAAAAATACATCGGTGCATTCATGGCCGAATTGGGGCGCGTTGATGCAGTTGTATTCACAGCCGGCGTTGGTGAAAACGACGAATACCTGCGTGGGAAATTCTGTGAAGGATTGGAAAACATCGGCATCAAATTGGATATGAAAAAGAACAACGAAACCTTGGCACGCAAGGGCGCAGGTGAAACAGTCATCAGCACCCCAGACAGCCCAGTAAAATTGTTTATGATTCCAACCAACGAAGAATTGGTAATTGTCGAAGACACATTGGCGATTATGAACAAAACATATAATCCAAACCACCTGTTGATGAATTATAGTTTTTCACAAAATCAAAAACAGAAATAATACATCAATGTTCAAGGTCAAACCGCCCAACAGTTGGGCGGTTTGTTTTTGTCATTTTCATGCTTGCATTTATTTTTGTGATTCTATATAATACCCCCTGCAGGAGCGTTGGCAGAGTGGTAATGCAGCAGATTGCTAATCTGTGACCGAAATTTTTGGTCCATAGGTTCGAGTCCTATACGCTCCGCCAGTAATATTTACCCGCCAGAATTGGCGGTTTTATTTTTGTTTCCCGTTGATTTTAGATTGATTTCATTCCGCATTTATTATAAAATTGTTCGTGAATCCATGGGAATTGGATTCTGGGCTGTCGCAAGCCTGTAAATTCGGTGCGAAAGCATCGTTAAATTGATGTTTCGGTGTTTTTGCACCGTCATTATCCCTAGCTGTTGTGGCTGGGGGCTGTTGGTGTATATCTAAAGACCACAGAATCAATAATTTACTGATTGCGAACTCCCAGCCGCCTAATTCCCTTGGCGGTTAATTTTTTTTAAAAAAGGGGATGAAAAAAATGAAACGGGCAATTTTGTTATTACCATTAGCATTAACAGCATGTGGCGCATATCATACGGGGCGCAACGGCGCAACCATTGACGGTCCAGACATTCGCTTTGTACCAAAACAAGCAAAAATCAGTGTATCCGAAAATAAAATAACAGGCACAGCAAAATGCACTTCTGCATTATGGGTGTTTAATTCCGCCCCAGAACGTCAGGCCTATGGACCAGAACTGCAAGAACCTGCGGGCAATTTAGCATCCAGCGCATGCACAGCGGCGGCGATGTACGATGCAATCAGCAAAACAAACGCAGATGTGTTAGTTGCACCGCAATATACCGCAATTCGTGATGGTGCATTGTGCTTTGGACACAGATGCTTATTTGGTACGACCCAAGTTATTGTAAGTGGATTTTCAGGGAAAATATCTTCTATTACCGATATGGATGCCGATGTAGTCAAAGAAATTCAAAAGACAGATGGTGTCCAAGGCGGCAAATCTGAAACAACATCGTTGTTTTAATCATAGGACGGTAATGATATGAACAAGATATACACATCTATCCTGTGTATTGCATTGCTTGCGCCGATTTCGGCGCAGGCAGAAATATGCACAGATTTCGACGAAAATTTTAATATAATCGAATTTGATTGTGCCGAAGGCGTTGAAGCCGCCCGCAAGCGCATAGCTGCAGAACAGGCAAAAGCAAAATCCGAAGCCCAACAAAAGGCAGAACAGGAACGTATTGAACGCAAAAAATTGGCAGAACAAGAACAACTGCGCAAAGCAGCAGAACGTGCAGAACGCGAAAGACAACAAGAGTTAGAACGTGCGGAACGCGAAAAGCAAAAAGCAGCAGAACGTGCGGAACGCGAAAAACAAAAAGCAGTAGAACGCGCGGAACGCGAAAAGCAAAAAGCGGCAAAACGCGCAGAACGCGAAGCACGATTTCAGCAAAAGCAGCAAGAAATCACCCAAGGTGGCTGCTGGAAGTTTGTTGTCGGTTTAGGTGGTGGTTTTTGGTCGGGTACGGACCTGTCCAGCGACGTATATGTGGGCGAAACACTGGATGGTGGTTATACAGTCTTGGACGCAGGTTATTCTGTTGGTGGTGCGACACTGAATGCAGAACTGGGGGCCAGATATTATTTAAAAAACAGTCCAAACTGGTTTTTGCAAATCGGTCTTGGCTATACCAGCCCACTGGACCATGAAATCGAAATCCATCAGTTATCACCATATAATCACATTGACTCTTTGGATATGACCACCACTATGTATTCGCTGCAGGCAATGGCGGGGCGTATGATGTGGCGCGATGTGTATTTGTATGGGAAACTGGGGATCAGTTATGTAGATTATGCACTATCTGGAAATCTTTGGTTTGATAGTTTTGGTTTGAAAGACACGTTGTCTTACACATTGGGTGCTGGATTGGAATACAGTATGTGGACTTGGACAAGCGTTTATGCAGGGGTGGATTTTGTTATTCCATCAGGCGACACGTTCAAGTATGCAGATACATTAACGTCTGTTAACGCGGGAATTAGATTCCAATTCTAATGCCCCCCTGTGGCAACGCATAATCCCCGCCAGAAATGGCGGGGATTTTTTGTGAAAAAGCCCCCAGATTTGGGGGAAATTTAATTAACTGGCGCAACACGTTGATGATATTGTGGCCGTACCACTGCCCGCAGTGTCTGAAAAAGAATATGTTGAACCAGACGATATACAACACGATGATACAGACGTACTGCCGGCGGAACTGGTGCCAGCAATGCCATTATATGATGGACATGGGGAACACGTTGTGCCATCGCCATAATAGTTCGCTGCACAACGGTATCTGCATGTAAACCAACTGGAATCACAATATGTTTCGCGTCCACCAGATATGGCCGTCCATGATGTATAATCTGCACATTCGGTATCGCAACCTAATATTATTGCGGCCCTTGAACACGTATAGTACCCCAATGTTTCGCCACCTATATCCCTAGTCGTATATGTACGTTCCAATCCGCTATTGCATGTACCACAATCAACGTATGTTCCACCATATGACGTTCCACAATTTACAAATGCGGTAACACTTGCGCAACTTGATGCGGAATCAGACTGCCCTAATCCATCCGTTACTATGCAGCGACTTGGATAAGAAGACCCACCCGACAGATTACCATCCTTGTCTATCAGTGCATGTGCCTGACACGTCATAAACGCCAACCCCAAACCGACGTTTAGATTCGGCACAAAATGGGAGATAAAAAATGCAGAAATCTGGGATTAAATTTTTGAATATTATGCCGATAACAATCGTCCCATTGGATTCGGCAGTTATTTTTCTTCTGTACGCCATATATTTTACCGCGTTCAGCGATTTTTTGCAAGTGATAAAGTTGT
>JAFTNY010000027.1 GCA_017451625.1 Alphaproteobacteria bacterium | reverse complement strand
TCCCGCCGTTTGGCGGGATTTTTTATTTATTGACACAGGATTGAGAATTTTACTATTCTATGATTAAGCGAGGGGTCTAGATAATATGACAAAGCATTTTCATGGTGCGCTTAATCGTATGGCATTGTTTACCGCGTTGTTGGTTGCGGGGGTGTTGTATTTTTGGGCAGATTTTATGCAGATTTCAATCGCAAATATATGGTTGAATGGGGTTATTATTGGTACGTCGCTGTTTGGTATTGGATTGTGCTTTGTTCAGATTTTTGCATTGTTGCCAGAATATAAATGGCTGCATGGTTATACAACAGGGCGGCGTGGATTGACATTGCCACCGTATTTGTTGCGACCGGTGGCCCAGATGTTGGGGGCGCGGCCACGTCGTATATCGGCAACAACGTTAAATGGTTTTATGGAAATGATTCTGATGCGTTTTGAAGATGCGCGCGAATCGGTCAGATATATTACTAATACCTTGATTTTCCTAGGATTATTGGGGACGTTTTGGGGATTGATTTTGACCGTTGGTGGGTTTGCAGAATTGATTGGTAATTTGAATTTTTCAGATGAAATGGTGTTGCAGTCGATGCAGGCCGGATTATCGCGACCGTTGGCGGGGATGGCCACTGCGTTTACCAGTTCTTTGTTGGGACTGGGGGGCAGTTTGACGGTTGGATTCTTGTCTTTGCAGGTGCAGACGGCGCAGAATGCAATTTATCATGAACTGGAAGACTATTTGGCGGCACATACGCATGTTTCCGCGGCGGATGATGTGGCCAAAATATTGCCACAGATAAATTTGGCAACACATGAATTGACACGCAGTATTAATAGTCTGGAACAGACAATTTCAGATGATTAAAGGCGTTTTATTAGAGCAGAGAGAGAAGGGCATATGATGAATATTCGTTATCGCAATCAGGTGAATGCATGGCCAGGGTTCGTGGACCTGTTTTCGAATCTGGTGATTATTTTGATATTCTTGCTGATTGTATTTGTGTTTTTGTGGACAACAACCAGTGTCTTTAACAAGTCTACTGGGGCGAAAACAGTGGCAGAGTTAAAGGCCGCAAATGCAGAACAGACCCAGACGATTCAACAAATGTTGGCGGACGAGCAAGAGGCCAAACGTTTGCTGATTTTGGCGCGTAATGAACTGGAAAATCTGGAACAGAATAATGCAGCGTTGACCAGCGAATTGACAGATATTGATGCCAGTATCGAAGACCTGATTATGGCGTATGAAAACAAGGTTGCAGAATTGCAGGCGCAGGGCAATGAAATGCAGCAGATGGTGGCCAATCTGACACAGCAGTTGAATCAGGCGACGTTGGACAAGGAAAAGGCGGCGGAACTGGAACAGGAACGCAAAATGTTGCAGGACGAGATGGAAGCGCAGCGTGTCAAGTTGGCAGAACAGTTAGAAAAATTGCAGGCCGCATTGGATGCAGCAGAAGAAAAATCGCGTAATCAGGAAATCCAGTATGTCGAGATGTCTTCGCGCCTGAACAAGGCATTGGCGGACAAGGTGGCGGAACTGAAAGACGTGTCAAAGTATCAGTCTGAATTTTACAAGGCGGTCAAGATTGCAATGGGCGATCGTACCACAATTCAGGCGGATGGGGACAGATTTATTGTGAACAGTGATATTTTGTTCCCCAGTGGTTCGTATAAACTGTCGCCCGAAGGGAAAAAGCAGTTGCATCTGATTGCAAATGTTATCAAGGACATGGAAGACAAGATTCCGTCTGATATTAACTGGATTATTCGTGTCGATGGGCATACGGATAAAAAGCAGGTTATTGCAGGTACTGCAAATTATAAGAATAATACGGAATTGTCTTTGTTGCGTGCGACGGCGGTGGCCAATGAATTGGCGAATGCGGGGGTTTCGAAACGTCGACTGGTCCCCAGTGGATTTGGTGATATGCATCCGGTGGAATTGGGAAACAGTCCAGCAGCATTGCAAAAAAATCGTCGTATCGAGTTGCAGTTGACAAATCGATAGCAGAATGTCCCGCCATATAATCGTGGCGGGATTTTTGTTTGTGTAAAAAACACTTGATTTATGTTAAAAAATTGACATAATTAGTGCCGTTCCTGCTGATGACATGGGGTCGTCGGCTGATTAAACCATAGGAAAATAAAATGGCTTACTATGAAAGCGTCTTGGTGTTTCGTCAAGACCTGACCGAACCGCAGGTAAAAGAAAAAGCGGCTAAATTTACAGAAATCATCAAAGAATTGGGTGGTGATGTTAAGGCAACAGAATTCTGGGGCTTGAAGAATTTGGCATATATCATCCGTAAAAATCGCAAGGCACATTATGTTATGTTGAACATTGAATTGGCCGGTGATAAAATTACAGAATTGGAACGTCGTTCACGTATCGACGAAGACGTTATCCGTTTCTTGAATGTGCGCGTTGACGAATTGGCGACTGCGCCTTCTATCATGATGAAAAAGAACGCAGAGGAGGCAGAATAATGGCAGTTCGTGCAGCAATTTATCGTAAAAAATCTAACCCTTTGAAGGGCAAGGTTATCGACTATAAAGATATTAAGACTTTGTCGCACTATATCACAGAACGTGGTAAAATCGTGCCAAGTCGTATCAGTGGTGTTTCCCAGAAAGATCAGCGTGCGCTGGCGACCGCTATCAAACGTGCACGTCATTTGGGGTTGATGCCATTTGTTCGCAACAATCTGGGGTAAAAATTAAATTCTGTGGATGTTGGTTGTGTTTGCCGACACTCATGTAGCGTCTGTACACTACGTGTCGTCAAACACTGCCCACCATCACGCATAATTTAATTTTGTTAATCCTTGGTAATATTTGGGATTCGTCCCTAACTTAAAAAAATAAGGACAGATAAAATGAAAGTTATTTTGACAGAAAAAATTACAAAATTGGGCAATATTGGTGATGCAGTTGAAGTAAAAACAGGTTTTGCGCGCAATTACCTGTTGCCAAACGGCAAAGCAATGCGTTATACACGTGAAAATGTTGCGTTGTTCGAAGCAAAGAAGGCAGAACTGACTGCACGTCAGGAAGCAGCCAAGAAGAACGCAGAGGCCAGTGTTGATGCAGTTAAGAATGCAAAACTGCATATGATCCGTCAGGCGGGTGATACAGGTCAGTTGTATGGTTCTGTATCGACACGTGATATTGCACGTATGTTGAAGGAAGTTGCAAATGTCGCAGTTGAATCTGCACAGGTTTTGTTGGGCGCGCCAATCAAATCTGTTGGTGCATTTGATACAAAGATTGCACTGCACCCAGATGTTATTGTGCCTGTAAAGGTTTATGTTGCGCAGACACAAGATGAAATCGATGCATTGGTTGCTGGGAAAGTTCTGACATTCGGAACCAAAAAGGTTGAAGAAGAAGTTGCAGAAGAAGAAACAGCGGAACCAGTTGCAGAAGAAGTTAAGTCAGAAGAAGTTGCTGGGGAAGAAACAGCGGCGGATGCTGAATAATTCTGATGAACAGATTTCGACATTTAAAAATCCCACGCGTATGCGTGGGATTTTTTTATCTATTGCGTTCGTTTGATATTACAAACTGTTGCAGGGCAAAGCGTTGTAGATCCGATTCGCGGATTGTTTGACTGCTGTTGTTTGACAGGTCCAGTTTGATACTGTTGGGGGCGGGTGTCAGTTTGATGATGCGGATGCCGCCACCTGTGTATTTATGACGCTGGGCTGTATTCCACATGGAACCATCGGGCCAAAATACATCATATTCGCCGAATAATTTTACAGGGTCGTGCGAATATACTGCCAAGATTCGGTTGTCCATCAACGTTTCGGCGGTGGCGTTTGTGCGGTTTTCTGCAACACGCTTGCCATTAATATATACGTCGTATATTGTGTCGCCCAATAAGGTCTTTTTAACAGGGCGCAATTTTACCGCATTTTTGCGTATTGTTGGCATGGCCGCTGGTGCGGTTGTCAAGGTGCGTGGTTTGTTTTTTGAACCCCGGGGGCGACCACGTGGCCGTTTTGGTTGCTGTGCAGCAGTGTTTGGTAATTCTGTTGTGGGCGCGGGTGCCAAGATACGTGGTTTGTTTTTGGAACCTTTGGGGCGACCACGTGGCCGTTTTTGCGCAGTGGGGGCAGTGTTCGTTGCCTTGGTGCGCGCACGTGTTTTGCGTGGTTTGAATTCAATTATTGTGATTTCTGCGATTGGTTGCAGATTATATTTTGCGTCGATTTTTGAAATGTTTGGCATAAACGTAGTTGGTACGT
>JAFTNY010000026.1 GCA_017451625.1 Alphaproteobacteria bacterium | reverse complement strand
TTAGGAATTTGTTATCTGCAACTTTCTATGTTCCCGTTTGCAAAAAAGAATTTAGAAACGGCTATTGATATTGCTCCGGACAATGCTTCTGCCTACTATTATTATTGTCTGGCAACCATTGCTGGTGAACGGATTCGTTTTATGTCCTTGGATACAATTGAAGAAATGTTAATGTATTTAAATACTGCGATAGGTATGGAGCCAAGTAATCAATTATATTTATTGTTAATGTCAATGATTAAACATGATTTTTATGTACTTAATTCTTTAAGCGAGAAAAAACCAACTTATGAAGAATTATTTGCACAACTTGATGTCAGTCAAATAGAATATGAAGAGATACAACGACTAAAAACATGCGTAAAAGTATCTAGTTTTGATAAATTTGGTATTTAATATGTATCTGTTATAGAAACATAAATGCCTGTGGGGCATTCCTGACAATTCGCCTGCACTATGTTTGGCTCATTTACTCATTGTCAATTCAACGCCGCATCGCCAATAATTAAACCGGCACAAGGCCGGTTGAATTTTTGGTGCGGGCGAAGGGAATCGAACCCTCGTCTTCAGCTTGGGAAGCTGACGTGCTGCCATTATACCACGCCCGCAAAACGTATCTGCGCGTGATTTTATAATAATTTATCACGATTGTCCAGAACAAAACTTTTTTTATTTTGTGGCACTTGATTTTTTTATTTGGTGGGCGTACATTGACGACATGTCCAATAAATATACAAGGTAAGGAAAATTTTAATATGGCAAATGAAAATTTAAACCCATTGCTGGCCGCACAAGAACGTGTTCGGGTTGCGTGTGAACGTCTGGGGGTCGGTGATGATGTGTATCAAATCTTGAAAAATCCACAGCGTATGGTCGAAGTGTCGATTCCTGTAAAAATGGACGATGGATCTGTGCGCGTGTTCACAGGTTTTCGCGCCCAACATAATACTGCAATTGGGCCATCCAAGGGTGGCGTTCGGTTTCATCCGATGGTAAGTCGCGACGAAGTGGCCGCGCTGTCAATTTGGATGACATTTAAGTGCGCAGTAACGGGCATTCCGTACGGCGGTGGCAAAGGTGGGATTATTGTCGATCCAAAAGAATTGTCGACCGGCGAACTGGAAAGACTTTGCCGCGGTTATGTTGATGCAATTTATCCAATACTGGGCGAAAAGAAAGACGTGCCGGCACCAGACGTTAATACCAATGGTCAAATTATGGCATGGTTCATCGATGAATATATAAAACTGTCGGGCGATCAATCGCTGGGCGTGTTTACGGGTAAACCGGTTGAACTGGGCGGTTCCAAGGGACGAACCAAGGCAACAGGACTGGGGATTTCAATCGTTATTGCGGAATCGTTAAAGACCATGGGCAAAGATATGCGTGGCGCAACGATTGCAATCCAAGGGTTCGGGAACGTCGGTTCGTATACCGCCAAATGTTCGTACGATATGGGTGCAAAAATTGTTGCAATCGCCGAATGGAACGGGGTTTTATATAACGAAGGTGGCATTGATGTTGACGCACTGATGGCGTACAAGGCACAGAACAAGGGCAGCATTTTGGGCTTTGCCGGTGCATCTGAAATCAGCGCAGAACAGTTCTGGGGACTGGATGTCGATGTTTTGTGTCCATGTGCGATGGAAAATACGATTAACGCAGAAACCGCGCCACTGATTAAGACAAATTTGGTTGTCGAAGGTGCAAATGGTCCAACCACGCTGGATGGCGAACGCATTTTGGCCGAACGCGGTGTTGTTATTGTGCCGGATATATTGGCAAATGCAGGTGGTGTGACAGTTTCGTACTTTGAATGGGTTCAGAACCGATATGGATATTATTGGGACGAGGCCGAGGTTGAAGAAAAAGAATATCGCGCAATGACCGATGCTTTTAACGCAATCTATAAGATAAAGACCGAATACAATGTGTCCATGCGCGAGGCGGCATATATGCACTCAATCAAACGCGTTGCAGATGTGATGAAACTGCGTGGATGGTGTTAAAACATGCAAAATCCCGACCCCAACAGTCGGGATTTTTTTAATAAACATTTGACATTTGACAAATATTCGTCCATAATACCTGCGCAAATCCCAAAGATTGCCATTTATGTACAGCCAGTTCGCAGTATGCGTGTGGTACGTCATCCGATGAGTTTTCATTCTTGACGATGGTTTTCTTTGTGGCAAAACAGTTATAAAATACAAGGAGCAAAAATTATGGCAACTGTTATTCGTTTGGCACGCTTTGGTGCAAAAAAACGCCCATATTATCACATTGTTGTGACAGATTCGCGCAATGCACGTAATTCAGGTAATGTATTGGAAGTTGTTGGTAAATACGACCCAATGCAGGCAAAAGACAGCGACAAACGCGTTATCTTGAAAATGGACGAAGTCAAGGCATGGTTGGCAAAAGGCGCACAGCCATCTGATCGCGTTTACAAGTTCTTGGCAAAAGCCGGCTTGGTAAAACCAAAGGCAATTCCTGTTCAGACAAAGAAACATCTGCAATCTGAAAAAACACAGATGAAGATTAAGGACAAGGCCGAAAAGTTGGCCAAGATTGCCGCAGAAAAAGCCGCAGCAGAAGCAGCAGCCAAGGCAGCAGCCGAAGCACCGGCCGAGGCACCAGCAGCAGAAGTTGCAGAATAATTTTTGCATAAAAGTCTGGCCCAAGGAAACTTGGGCAGATTTTTAGTGTAACAAAGGGATGTAGTCAGGTGTTAGAAGTTGTTTGCCCGCACGAAAAAGGGTTAGATTGTACACAGTCGGAACGTCTGGACGAATTTTATCGTCAGATGGATGATGCAATGTTGCAAAATAAAACAGTGTATTTCTTGACCGGTGGCGAGTGCCCTGTATCGGGTTTTACATGTGCAAAACTGCGCGACTTTCGTGCAAGACAGCAAAAACAGAGATAATGTATGTCTGATAATAAAAGAATCTTAATCGGCAAGATTGTTGCCCCACAGGGCATTCGCGGCGAAGTACGCGTGCAATCGTTTGCCGATAAAGCACAGGATTTTCAGAAACTGGACATTGTGTCTGAACGGTTTGCGCGTGGCGAATTTAAATTTGTGCGCGTGGTGCCGAATTCAAATGTTGTGATTGCAAAAATTCATGGCATCGACGACCGAAATGCGGCCGAAATGCTGCGTGGGACAGAACTGTACATCGAACGCGATGCCCTGCCCGCGTTGGCGGATGACGAATTTTATCAGGCCGATTTGATTGGTTTTGATGTTGTGCGCAATGGCAATAAAATCGGTATAGTGTCTTGTTTTCAAAACTATGGCGCAGGTGATATTATCGAAATGGACAATGGCGACATGGTGTCTTTTGTTGGGGCAGACGTCGATATGGCTACAAAAACAATTTATGTGAGATAAAACAGATGAAAAGTAAGAATTACAGTATATTAACAGACAATGATTCAGTGCACCTGATGTGTATCAGTCCGCGCGCAAAATGCGAACTGACCCGCACGTTTCAGGATCTGGTAAACATTGAAACAATGACAACACAAACACCAGACAACGTCGTTGTGCATCGCATGAAGGTGTGTGGCACACCCCGCGAAATCAAAGACTGTATTGGTACAGTCGTTAATTTAACACAACAAATCTGCGACGAGTGCCAAAAACAACGATAAAATAACAAATGCACTTTAACATATTGACCATCTTTCCAGAAATGTTCCCAGGAACCTTGGCCGGCGGGGTTGTTGGTCGCGCCTTGGACAAGGGGATTTGGACGTATGATACGGTCAATATTCGCGACTATGCAATTAACAGTTATGGCAGTGTTGACGACACACAATTTGGCGGCGGTGCCGGAATGGTTATGCGCCCAGACGCATTGGGTGACGCGCTGGATTCTGTAAAAAAACGTGGGAAAATTATATACTTTTCACCACGCGGTCCAAGATTGGACCAAAAAATGGTGCGCGAATTTGTGGCCGACCAAAGTGCAACATATACATTGTTGTGTGGGCGATACGAAGGAATTGATGAACGCGTTATCGAAGAATATGATATAATGGAATTGTCAATTGGGGACTATATATTGTCAGGTGGCGAAATTGCCGCGCAGGTTTTTATTGACAGTTGCGTTCGTCTGTTAGATAATGTGGTTCATGGCGGTGATGATACCACCAATAATGAAAGTTTCGAAATCGGGGGGTTAGAATGGCCATTATATACCCGCCCGTCAGTATGGCGTGGACGAAGCGTCCCAGAAGTCCTGCTGTCCGGACACCATGGCAATATCGAACGGTGGCGGAAACAACAATCGGTTGACATAACCAAAGAACGTCGACCGGACTTAATAAAGGAAAATGAAAAATGAGCATTATTAAAAAAATCGAAGCAGCCCAAGTTGCAAAATTAGTGGGCGACAAGAAAATCCCTAACTTCAAGGCGGGGGATACGTTAAAAGTTCACGTCAAAATTAAAGACGGCGACAAATTCCGTATTCAGGTTTTTGAAGGTGTTGTTATCGCACGCGATGGCGGCAATGGGAATAATGCATCCTTTACAGTACGTCGTGAATCATACGGTGTTGGTGTTGAACGTAAGTTCCCACTGTACAGCCCTGCAATCGAAAAGATTGAAAAGGTTCGTATTGGTAAAGTACGTCGTGCAAAATTGTTCTTCTTGCGCGGGTTGTCAGGCAAAAAGGCGCGTATCGTCGAAGATTTGTCCGCGACATCTGCAGAAAAGAATGCAAAATAATAAAATCCCCCGTTTGGGGGATTTTTTAGTGGCGAGTGTAAGTTGTTAGTGGCCGGTGGCGGAAGCCACCCATTCGTCATACCGGCGCAGGCCGGTATCCATTGTTTCATGTATTCTTTTTTTGTATTCACAGACTGGATTGCCGCGGCTACGCCTCGCAATGACAAAAGTGCATAAGAGGCAAGAAGCGGCCAGAACACAATGGATCCCCGCCGTCGCGGGGATGACGACGATGTTTACTTTAAGCATCCTCATACCGGCGCACGACGGTGGGTTCTCCTCCGGTGGAGGAGTACGCCGCAGGCGGGAGGTGGTCTTTTTTATTTTTATAG
>JAFTNY010000002.1 GCA_017451625.1 Alphaproteobacteria bacterium | reverse complement strand
CGCGATAAAAAATCAATTCGCGATGTACATTCAGACAATTTGGCGAACCAAAATGCCCCGACTTGCCGCAAATCCCCTCTGCCAGCAGCCCGCCCCGAAATCAGGGAACCAAAGTTTGTATATACAATATATAATAACAGCCCCTTTTTTGTCAAGGGGCTTTTTCAAAAATGTTAGGTTTATATGCACTATTTTGTGAATTTTCCACTGCGTGGGAATCCAACAGGCACTGTACGCCCCTGTGATGCACGACGGCCACGCCATGGGTTCCAATCGTCCATCTTGGTCATACCACGCCCCGTCGTCCAACCAAAGCCGTCGGCCGCATCAAAGAACATGACATCCAGAACGTATGTGCGTTCGGCGTTGTACTTTTGCAGGATTACGCCCTTGCCGCGCGACATTTGCGGAATTTCGTCTGTGGCAAATATCAGCAATTTATCGTTTGATCCAGACATCGCAACCATATCGCCCGACACCGCCACGCACATATGTGCAGGATTCTTGGCATCGGTATTCATAACCTGTTTGCCATTTTTGGTCTGGGCCAAGCAATTATCACCAGATACAATAAAACCATTTCCATGACGCGACACCAGTAAATATTTGGCGTTCATATCCAGCACAAAGGCACGCACAATATCTTCGTCTGCGCCAATGTCCGCCATCATGCGTACAGATTCACCAAACCTACGCGCAGACGGTAATTCGTTTGCCGATAATGTGAACATCTTGCCCGAAGATCCGAAAATGTTGATTTTATCGGTGGATTGTGCGTGAAACGCGGTGTGCAATTCGTCGCCTTCTTTGAATTTAACATCCAAGGCCGCCAAATCCAAATGACCCTTGGCGGCACGAATCCAGCCCATGGTCGACAGGATTATCGTCAAAGGTTCTTTTTCAATAAATTCATCAGCGTTGATTACGATTTCTTCGGTCTGTTCCGACCATGTGGTGCGACGACGACCCAATTTAGTCTTTTTATCATAAATCTTTTTAATGTCGTTAAACCATGCCTTTAACTGGTCATTCTGGGCATCATCACTGGCCAACAGGGCCTGTAATTTTTCTTGTTCGGCACGCAGGGCCGCATCTTCGCGCTTGATTTCCATTTCTTCCAGTTTGCGCAAAGAACGCAGGCGGGTGTTTAAGATGGCTTCGACCTGAATTTCTGTCAGATTAAACTCTGCAATCAATACTGCCTTGGCATCGTCTTCGTTGCGGATGATTTCAATGACACGATCCAAGTTCAGGTACACAACCAACAAACCGCCCAAAATTTCCAGACGACGCGCAATATTGTTCAAACGCCACTGGGTACGACGACGCAGTACAATTTTTTGATGCGCAACAAATTCACGCAGAACATCGCCAATCGACATCACACGTGGTGCACCGTTGGAATCAATCACGTTAAAGTTCATATTAAAGCGATATTCCAAATCAGTCATTGCAAACAGATGGGCCATCATTTTGTCGGCCGGAATATTGCGCGTCTTGGGCGTGATAACAATGCGAACATCGGTTGTTGATTCATCGATAATATCGTCAACCAATGGTAATTTCTTGGCATCAATCAATGTTGCGATTTGTTCAACCAATTTAGACTTTACAATACCGTATGGAATTTCTGAAATCACAACCTGCCAGCCACCGCGTTCCAGATTTTCAATTTCCCAACGGGCACGAATACGGAATGCCCCCTTGCCTGTGTCATAGTTCTTGACGATGGTGTCAAAACTGTCGATTAAAATGCCACCGGTTGGAAAGTCGGGACCGACCATCTTTTTCATAATCTGGGCCGTTGTTGCATCGGGTTTATCAACAACCAGATTTAGGGCATCGCAAACCTCGGCCACATTATGGGTTGGGATGTTGGTTGCCATACCAACCGCAATACCCATACCGCCGTTTGCCAACAAATTCGGGAACGCCCCAGGCATAACCACAGGTTCAACCGTCGTGCCGTCAAAGTTTGGCATCATGTCGACACTGTCTTCGTCCAACCCTTCCATAATCAACATGGCAGCATCAGTCATTTTGGATTCTGTATAACGGTATGCCGCCTGAGGATCGCCGTCAATATTACCAAAATTACCCTGACCATCAATCAAGGGATAACGCACCGAGAAATCTTGGGCCAAGCGAACCATTGCATCATATACGGAACTGTCGCCATGTGGATGATAATGGCCCAACACGTCGCCAACAACCGTTGCACATTTACGAAATGCCGCATTTGGCGACAATTTCTGGCGCAACATAGAATATAAAATTCGACGATGTACCGGCTTTAGCCCGTCGCGAACGTCCGGCAAAGCGCGCGATACAATGGTACTGACCGCGTACGACAGATAGCGTTCTGACAGTGCATCAGATAGTTGCTGTGAATCAATATTTTCAATAATTTCTTTTCCCATAGCACCAGAAATTTAGAACATTTGAAAAAAAATAACAACAGAAAAAAATTTTTGCCAATGTACAATTTGAAGTTGCTAATGAAACAGTAGATACAGGTCTGCGCCGATATGACAGTTGTGGTAAAAAGCACAAAGAAATCCCACCGGTGGTGGGATTTTGGTATTTTTATATGTAAAAAATTATTTTTTCCAAAACGCAAAGCCACGACGCGATGATTTTTCTTCGCGTGATTTGCGATCTTCGGCGGCACGACGGCGTTCGGCACGACGTTCTTGGAAACGGCGGGCGGATTCTTCGTCACGCTGGACAACCGCGATTGTGGTTGCGGACAGTTTGCCATTGCGAACTTCTTCTTCGAATTCGACAATGTCGTTTTCATTTAAAAATCTGATTCCGGCGGCCTTTAATGAACTGGAATGAACAAATACATCATCTGTGTTGCCGTCTGCGTTTGGTGTGTCGGGCACGATAAAGCCGAAACACTTTTTACCGTTATACCATCTTACTTTTCCTTGGCGCATAATTCTATCCTTTCCTTATGCTGTTATGGTTCTGCAAAACACATTCAGAACCTGATTTAATTCTGACAGTTTTATTAAATGAAAGCAAGGGGAATAAAAATCCCGCCGGTGGCGGGATGATTTTATTTCTTGTAATAACGTTGAACTTCGGTCATTACAAAGTTAAACAGTTTTCCCGCCTGTGTCGTGGCAGGCATTGCCCAGTCGCGTTGCATGTACGGCATCGCCGCGACCAGTACAAAACGCGCCATAAAGTGAAAGATACTGCTTTCTTGGTGTTTGGACAACTTGGCCGGTGCGTTGGCGACACGAAAGACTTCGTTTTCAATCGCATCATCCAATTTTTCGATGATGTTATCCAAAATCTTGGGCGGATAGTATAAATTGCATTCTTTTGGGAAACCTTCGAATATCGAAATGTTGTTGTTGCGCGAATACAAGATGTTCCAACCGACGCGATCAAACAAGTCTTCCAGACAGTCGCAAATCATGCGGTTGTATGATTTCACACCGTCTTCCATAAAGGTGGCTAATTTGGCCTCGATATTATCAGCGCGGGCATTCTTTTTCTTGCGGGCAACTTCGTATGCGCCATGGGTCTTGCGTTCAAATTCAAAGAACGTACGAACCTGACAGATGATTTCCATCGGAATAACCGTCTGTGGGTTGGGGCCAATGTTTATTATAACCTTGGCATCGCGATAATTGCGCGGATTGTTCATGTTATAAAAACTGTCGCGGACAGATAAAATCCGTTCAGGCATCATATCACGCAGACGTTCAATAAACACACGCGCCTGTGGTATCAAATCAAACAGACATTTTACACGCCATACGTCTTGCAGGCGCATCCGCGGTGGTGCAATTTGGTCGACCGCGCGAACCAAATCAACCGCAATCTTTTCATGGCCACGACCAATAATCCCCAGAACGGTTTCAGATGCGGCACTGATATATTTTTCCGAAAACTTTTCACGTATCTTGTCGGCGATGGCATTTGCCGATGCAGCACGATCGTGTGCCACCAAAACACGCGATGCAGCATTCGCGACATCGTTTACATAGTCGGCATAGTATTTACCAGTAATCTTGTCCAACGCACGATCAATCTTTTTCTGGGCACCAACGATGACGGTGACGATTGATGAAACGGACAAATCAATCTTGTGGCCGGCAGAACTGGTAAAGAACTGATTTCGCATTGGGTCTGCGTCCAATCGGTGATTTACCACGTATGGCGACAGTGGGCTAATATCGGCAATACGTATCGGTTCATCTATGGCACTGTCGGTGTCATAGTCATATTTCATAACGGCGGCTTTGGGGGCACCAAAACATTTGCCCAAAATATAGAATATTTCGCGGAACCAGTGCAGACTGTCCGAATACAGCATTTTAAGATATTCGCCTGCTTCGTCATTGATGCGCCCGTCGGCAATCGCGCGATCAATCGTCGCCAAATTGCGACGATCGTTATCTGCGGCGATGTCTTGGGTCCAACTGTCGGCACCCAGATTTAACATGGTGTCCCCCTTTTGGTATTACTTCATTATCGGAAACAGAATCACGTCGCGCAGGGTTGGTTGGTCGGCGACGATTGAAAAGAATCTGTCAATCCCCAGCCCCAAACCTGAAATCGGTGGCATACCATGTTCCATCGCGCGCAAGAAGTCTTCGTCTAAATCGAACGCTTCGTCGTCGCCGGCGGCCTTGTTTGCGGCCTGCTCTTCAAATGCAGCGCGTTGGACGATTGGATCAACCAATTCTGAATATGCCTTGATTAATTCTGCGCCACAGACAATTAACTGGAATATATCAATGCGACGGTTGTCGGCATCGTTGCGGCGTGCCAGTGGAATCAGATATGCCGGATAGTTATGTACGATGGCCGGCTGGACAATCTGGTCGCGGATTTTGCGCTTAAAGACATAGTCTACGATTGATGGAACAGACTTTAATGGTTCCAATTCGTCGGCAGGGAACATACCTGCGGCAACCAGTTGCGACTTTAATGCATCTGTATCTTTGAATTCCAGAATATCAACCCCCAGCAATTCATTCATGCGCGCGGTATAGTCGATTTCTTCGTATTTGCTGAAATCCAGTTTTGTACCCTGATATTCAATCTGCAACGTACCACGCAATTCCATCAGTAATTTCTGAATCATTGTCCATGAAAAATCAATGTTGCGGTGATAGTCCCAATATGCTGCATACCATTCCAACATTGTGAATTCCTGCAGGTGCATGGCATCCATACCTTCGTTGCGGAAATTCTTGCCCAGTTCATAAACACGATCAAAACCGGCCGCAATGGTCTGCTTTAAGAACAATTCTGGGGCGATACGCAGATAAAAATCTGCATCCAACGCATTGTGGTGCGTAATAAATGGGCGGGCGGCGGCACCACTGGCCACGACCTGCATGATTGGGGTTTCAACCTCGGTAAAACCATTGTTATTTAAGTATTCACGAATTAAACGCAGCATGCGAAAACGCATTTTCATCGTGCGGCGTGTATCTTCGTTGGCGATGATGTCCAAATAACGCTGGCGATAGCGGGTTTCCATATCGGTCAGGCCATGAAACTTTTCAGGCAACGGACGCAGGGCCTTGGACAAAATGTCATATTGCGATACACGAACCGTTAATTCACCGGCGGTTGTGTGATACAATTCACCAGTAATGCCAACAAAATCACCCAAATCAACATTGGCCTTCATAAATTTATAGTTTTCTTCGCCCAATTCTTCGCGGGACATAGAAAACTGAATTTCACCGTCGATGTCATAAATACGCCCAAACATCAATTTGCCCAACCAACGCAACGCGGTGATGCGTCCCGCCAATTTCACAGGTGTGCCATCGGCCAAATCGCGGGCGGCAATAATTGTATGCGTACGGTCAAAATTGTCTTTCCAGACAACGCCATCACGTGCGCGAATATTTTCTGCCTTTTGCAGGCGCGCGGTCAATTCGTTTGTTGACATTGGTGTGTTTGTTGTATTTTCTGACATTTATTTGGTTCCTTGTGTTCTGTTATTAAAAAACGGACGCAGAAAAGTGCGTCCGTCGTT
>JAFTNY010000025.1 GCA_017451625.1 Alphaproteobacteria bacterium | reverse complement strand
TGGTCACAGGTCGTGTAGAATCTGGTGTTATCAAAGTTGGTGACGAATGTGAAATCGTTGGTCTGCGTCCAACACAGAAAACAACAGTTACTGGCGTTGAAATGTTCCGCAAATTGCTGGATCAGGGTGAAGCCGGTGATAACGTAGGTCTGTTGTTGCGTGGTACCAAGAAGGAAGATGTAGAACGCGGTCAGATTATCTGCAAACCAGGTTCTATTACACCACACACAGACTTTGAAGCCGAAGTTTATATCTTGACAAAAGAAGAAGGTGGCCGTCATACAGCGTTCTTTAGCAACTATCGTCCACAGTTCTTCTTTAGCACAACAGACGTAACAGGTACAATTACTTTGCCAGCAGACAAAGAAATGGTTCTGCCAGGGGACAACGTTCGTATCACAGTGCAGTTGATTGCACCTATTGCTATGGACGAAGGTCGTCGCTTTGCTATCCGCGAAGGCGGTCGCACAGTTGGCGCAGGTGTTGTATCCAAAATCATTAAATAATTAAACAGTCATGGGTCGGTGTAACTGAATTAAAAGCGTCAGTGATTACCGGCCCTGACAAATATAAGGAAAACGGTAATGGTACCAACATCAAAAATTCGTATCAAGTTGACAGCATTTGACCATCGCGTGTTGATGGAATCTGTTGAAGAAATTGTTAAAACTGCAAAGCGCACAGGCGCAGATGTGGTTGGACCAGTTCGTCTGCCAACATTGGTGCAGAAATTTACGGTCAATCGTTCACCACACGTTGATAAAAAATCACGTGAACAGTTCGAAATCCGCAATCATAAAGCGGTTGTCGATATTGTTAATCCAACCCCTCAGACAGTAGATGCCTTGATGAAGTTGGATTTGGCATCGGGTGTTGATGTAAAAATTAAATTGTAAAATAAAACTAATCTGTTAGTGTTGGTGTGGAATTATTCTGAACCACCCCAACCAACTGACATAAAAAAAGGCATAAAAAAATGAAACGTAGCGGATTAATTACAACAAAAATTGGAATGACGCGTCTGTATGATGATGCCGGTGTTGCACATCCTGTGACAGTATTGTCTGTGGGTGATTGCGCCGTCATTGGAAATCGCACGCAAGAAAAAAATGGGTATGTCGCAAACATTTTGGGTTTGCGTGAAGCAAAGGCAAAACATGTTGCGAAACCACAGTTGGTTGCAGCCGAAAAAGCAGGCGTGAAACCATATCGCAAGGTTGTAGAATTCCGTGTATCGGATGACTGTGTTATCCCAGCAGGGACACAGTTGATGGCATCTCATTTTGTTGCCGGTCAATTCGTTGACGTCCAAGCAACAAGCAAGGGTAAGGGCTATCAGGGTGCAATGAAACGTCATAACTTTGGCGGTAAAGAAGCAACCCATGGTGTTTTGAAAGCACATCGTTCCATCGGTGGTACTGGTATGCGTGAATGGCCAGGCCGCGTATTGAAAGGTAAAAAGATGGCTGGGCAGATGGGTAATGAAACTGTCACAGTTCAGAACTTGAAAGTGTTCGGTACAGATGAAGCAGAAAACTTGATCTTCGTCGAAGGCGCAGTTCCTGGTGCAAATGGTACATTTGTATTGGTTACAGACGCAATCAAAAAAGAACACAAAGATTTGCCAGTTCCAACAGTTGCTGCAAAAACAGAAACAGTTGAAGCTGAAACAGCAACCGAAACAGAAGCTGTTGCGGAATAATAAGTTAACAGCAAGAGTGAGGTAATTAAAATGCAATTAGATATTATTAATTTCGATGGAAAGAAAGTTGGTTCTGTTGAACTGGCTGATAGCATCTTTGGTATTGAACCACGTGCAGATATTTTGCATCGTGTTGTTACTTGGCAGCGTGCAAAATCGCGTGCAGGTACACATGCAGTGAAAACTGTATCTGATGTACAGGGCAGCGGTAAAAAGGCATTCAAGCAGAAAAAGACAGGTAATGCACGTCAGGGTGAAAGATATAATGTTCACATGCGTGGTGGTGGTGTTGTGCATGGTCCAGTTGTGCGTGATCACAGCATTGACCTGCCAAAGAAAGTACGTAGTCTGGGCTTGAAAATGGCTTTGTCGTCCAAGGCAAAAGATGGTAGTTTGGTTATTATTGATTCTGAAAAGTTGGAATCAGCAAAAACAAATGCATTTGCAAAACAGTTGAAGAAATTGGATATTGCATCTGCGTTGTTTGTTGGTGCCACAGAATTAGATGAAAACTTCAAAAAGTCTGCGGCAAATATCGCAAATATCGATGTTTTGCCAACGATTGGTTTGAACGTTTTGGATGTCTTGAAGCATGAAAAATTGGTTTTGACAGCGGACGCAGTCAAAGCGGTAGAAGCAAGATTGGCATAAGCAATCAAGAATTGAGGTAAGCAAAATGGCAGAAAAGAAAGTAAGTGCAGAGAAAAAAATCGTTGCGACCGCCGGTATTTATGATATACTGCGTCGTCCGATTATCTCGGAAAAGGCAGCAAAACTGTCTGAAAGCAATGGTGTAGCATTCGAAGTTGCAATGCAAGCAACAAAAGAAGATGTGGCACGTGCGGTCGAAGCCATCTATGGCGTGAAACCAACCAAGGTTAACGTTGTTGTGGTAAAAGGTAAGGTAAAATCTTTCCGCGGTCGCAGCACAGGAACACAGCGCACTGTTAAAAAAGCGTATGTATCTTTGCCGGCAGATGCAAAACTGGATTTGTCAGCAAATATATAGTATAATAAACGGCCTTGGCAGAGAACCCAGTATATATGGATGCTAGTGCCAAGGTTATAAAAGAAGGTAAGAAAAAATGGCATTGAAACATTATAAGCCAACAACACCAGGTACACGTGGGTTGACACAGGTCGATCGCAGTGATTTGTATCGTGGTGCGCCAGAAAAGGCATTGACAGTTGGTGTGAAGTCCACTGGTGGACGTAATCACTTTGGTCATGTAACAGTTATGCACCAAGGTGGTGGTCATAAACGTAAATATCGTTTAATCGACTTTAAACGCAAAAAGATGGATGTTCCAGCAACAGTTGTTCGTTTGGAATACGATCCGAACCGTACCGCATTTATCGCACTGATTGAATATACAGACGGTATGCGTTCTTATATCTTGGCACCGCGTGATTTAAAGGCGGGGGATGTTGTTATCTCGGCTGCACATGCAGATATTAAACCAGGTAACACAATGCCATTGAAAAATATGCCAATCGGTACAATCGTACATAACGTCGAATTGAAACCAGGGGCAGGTGGTCAGTTGGCACGTAGTGCGGGCTGCTATGCACAGTTGATGGGTAAAGACGGTGTTTATGCACAGATTAAAATGAACAGCGGTGAGTTGCGTAAGGTTCATTCCGATTGTTTGGCAACAGTTGGCAGCGTATCTAATCCAGATCAGCGCAATGTCAACTTGGGTAAGGCAGGTCGCGCACGTTGGTTGGGTATCCGTCCATCTGTACGCGGTATGGCAATGAACCCAGTAGATCACCCAATGGGTGGTGGTAATGGTCATTCTAAGGGCCACGAACCGGTATCACGTACTGGTATCCCAGCCAAGGGATATCGTACCCGTAGCAATAAACGTACTGCAAAGATGATTATCCGCAGCAGACATTTGGCGAAAATGAAATAATAAGAAATAAACGGAGTAAATGATGTCTCGTTCAGTATGGAAAGGTCCTTATGTTCATCCGTCTGTGTTGAAGAAAACAGCAGCAGCGATTGAAAAAGACGACCGTAAACCAATTAAGACCTGGTCCCGCGGTAGCACGATTGTGCCACCAATGGTTGGGTTGACGTTTGAAGTGCATAATGGTAATAAGTTCATTCCTGTGTCAATCGTAGAAGATATGATTGGCCACAAGTTGGGTGAATTTGCACCAACACGCACATTTAAAGGTCATGCCGCTAATAAAAAAGCCGCAGCAGGCAAAAAATAATATAGGGTGGTAAGTTATGACAGCAAGATATGGAATTAAAGAAAATCAGGTGCGCGCGTTCAATAAAATGATCCGCGTCAGCCATCAGAAGTTGAATCTGGTATGCGACTTGGTTCGCGGTTTGCCAGTTGAACGTGCTGTGGATGTCTTGAAGTTTTCAAAGAAACGCGTGTCTGGCGAAGTGCTGAAAACTTTGTTGTCTGCGGTTGCAAATGCAGAACACAACAAAAAGTTGCCAGTTGATACTTTGTTCGTCAAGGAAATTTGGTGCGGCAAAGCGTTGACAATGAAGCGTATTATGGCAGGACCACGTGGCAGTGCACGTCCAATTCTGAAACCATTCTCAAATTTGACGATTGTTTTGGAATCTGGGGTTGCGCCATCCAAGAAGAAAACAGCAAAAAAAGAAACAACAAAATAAGGTAGATTGTGTGGGGCGGTATGGAATGAAAATTCCTGAATAAAGTTGAAAGACTTCAAGAACGCCCCCACATAAGTTTAAGGAAAAAAGAAATGGGACAGAAAGTATCACCAATTTCGTTGCGTGAATTTATCAACAAGATTACAGATTCACGTTGGATTGCGAATAAGAAAGAATATGCGCCAAAATTGGCAGAAGATATTAAAATTCGCAAATTTATCGAAAAGAAGTTAAAGAAAGCCGGTTTGGCCAAGGTTGTTATTGAACGCTTTGCCAAAAAGGTTGTCGTGACGATTCATACCAGCAGACCTGGTATGATTATTGGTAAGAACGGTGCCGATATCGAAACATTGCGTAACGATATCAAGAAACTGGTCAAAAATGATCAGGTTGTCGTAAATATTTACGAAGTTCGCCGTCCGGACCTGAATGCGCAGTTGGTTGCGCAGAGCATTGCACAGCAGATTGAAGGTCGTGTTTCCTTTAAACGTGCAATGAAAAAAGCAGTGCAGAATGCACAGAAAGCAGGCGCACAGGGTATCAAAGTTATGTGCTCTGGTCGTTTGAATGGTGCAGAAATCGCGCGTAGCGAACAAATCCGCGAAGGTCGTATTCCTTTGCATACTTTGCGTGCGGATATTGATTATGCGTCAATTCAAGCCAAAACAACATATGGCGTTATCGGTGTGAAAGTTTGGATTTACACAGGCGATGTTGTGAATAAGGACAAGTTGGCTTCGGAAATGGCGCGCCCGACAGAATATGCCGGCAGCAGCGAAAGAAAGCACAAATAATAATTACAACAATTATTAGAAATTAAGGAATTGTATTATGTTAATGCCAAAGAAAACAAAATTTCGCAAACAGCACAAAGGCCGTATTCACGGCGTTGCGAAAGGTGGCAGTGAATTAGCATTCGGTTCTTTTGGGCTGAAGGCGATGTCACCAGAACGTATCACAGCGCGTCAAATCGAAGCAGCGCGTCGTGCAATTACACGTCATATGCGTCGTATGGGTAAATTGTGGATCCGTATCTTCCCAGATGTTCCAGTTACCAAGAAACCAGCCGAAGTTCGTATGGGTAAAGGTAAAGGTGCGGTAGAATACTGGATTTGTCGCGTGAAACCAGGACGTATCATGTTCGAACTGGACGGTGTTAAACCAGAAGTTGCATATGAAGCGTTTGCATTGGCGGCGGCAAAACTGCCAGTGAAGACAAAAGTTGTTGAACGCAAAGTAAACTAATTAATTGCAGTCTGGGGGATTGCCCCCAGACAAAGCAAAAAAGGTAGCAGAAATGGCAGAAAAGAAAGTTGAAACAGAATTGACGACAGAAGCATTGGAAAGCAAATTGGCTGATTTGAAGAAAGAACAGATGAACCAGCGCTTTCAACATGCAGCAGGTCAGATGGCAAAAACACATGTTATGCGTCAGACCCGTCGTGAAATTGCACGCGTGAAAACAAAGTTGAACGCAGCAAAAAAATAAAAAATTGCTGATTTTTGTTGATATTTCTAAAATTTTAGATAATATAGGCAGGGTCAGAAACGAGGTAACAAGGATTTAATCCGGTTGTTTTTGCGCGAAAAACGTCGTAAAAACCAAGGGTTAAGCAACAGTATAAGGGATAATAGTTATGCCAAGACGTATACTGCAAGGAACAGTTGTTAGTACAGCAAACGATAAAACAGTCGTTGTAGAAGTGGAACGTCGTTTCCGTCATCCGCTGTATGGTAAGTTCGTAAAGCAGAACAAAAAGTATAAAGCGCACGATGAAAACAACGAATTTAAAGTTGGCGAAATCGTTGCAATCGAAGAACATCGTCCAATCTCTAAGACAAAGTCTTGGGTTGTTAAGGGGCGCGTTGGTGTTTCCAAAGACGATGCAGTTGAAGTAGTTGACTAAATAATCAACGGGGTTCTTTGAGGTCGGTTCGGGAAATAAACAAGGCGACAGTCGGAACCTGATAACAAAGCGGTGGGGGATTGCCCCGCTTGCAGGAAGAGGATTAAAGTTATGATTCAAAATGAAACAGTTATGACAGTTGCAGATAACAGTGGTGCACGTAAAGCAATGTGTATCAAGGTTTTGGGCGGTTCACATCGTCGTTATGCAACGGTTGGCGACAAGATTGTAGTCGCAATTAAAGAAGCCATTCCACGTGGTAAAGTTCAAAAGGGTACTGTGCAGCGTGCGATTATCGTTCGTACAAAGTTTCCAGTGAAACGCCCAGACGGTTCAATTATCCGTTTCGATGATAATGCGGTTGTTTTGATTAACAAAAACAACTTTGAACCAATCGGTACACGTATCTTTGGGCCAATCGCCCGCGAAGTTCGTCGTAAGTACGATGTTCAGAAAATCGTGTCTTTGGCACCAGAAGTAATCTAAATAACAGATGGAAGGTCATAAAATGAAAATTAAGAAAGGCGACGAAGTCGTAGTTATTTCGGGGAAATACAAAGGCGTCAAAGGTAAAGTGCTGGAAGCGCGCCCAACAGAAGAACGTGTTGTTGTCGAAGGCGTAAATCGTCGTAAATGGCATATCAAACCAACACAAGAACAGCCAGGTCATATTATTGACCGCGAAGCACCAATCCATGTTTCCAATGTTGCATTGGTTGATCCAAAAACCAAAAAAGCGACACGCGTTGGATTTAAAATGGAAGATGGTAAGAAAGTTCGCGTTGCAAAAAAATCTGGTGCGGAAATTTAAGTAAGGTAAATTGTTGCCCGCTGTTACGGGGACACAACAAAAGGGAAAAGAAATGCAAAGCAGATTGCGTGAAATTTATGAAAAAGAAATTGTGCCAGAATTGGTTAAAGAATTTGGGTACAAAAATGCATTGGCAGTTCCAAAACTGACCAAGATTGTTTTGAATATGGGCGTTGGTGAAGCAGTTTCTGATAAAAAGAAACTGGATGCAGCGTCTGCTGACTTGACAGCGATTGCGGCACAGAAAGCCGTTATCACACGTGCGAAAAAGTCGATTGCGACATATCGTCTGCGTGAAGGTCAGCCAATCGGGACCAAGGTTACATTGCGTGGTAAAAGAATGTATGATTTCTTGGATAAACTGATTACTGTTGCGTTGCCACGCGTAAAAGACTTTCGTGGTCTGTCAAAGTCAAAGTTTGATGGTCGTGGGAACTATGCGTTTGGTATCAAAGAACATTTGATTTTCCCAGAAATTTCTGTTGATAAAATCGATGCCATTCGTGGGATGGATATCGTTATTGCAACAACAGCGAAAACAGATGACGAAGCACGTGCATTGCTGACTAAAATCGGCTTGCCATTGGTTTTGAAATAATTAAAAAAGGTTGAGAAAAGATGGCTAAATTAGCGTTAATCAATAAACAAAAAAGACGTGAAAAGCTGGTTGCGCAGTATGCAAAGAAGCACGATGCTATCAAGGCAAAGATGTCTGTTAATGCGACACCAGAAGAAAGAATTGATGCAATGAAAAAGTTGGCAAAGTTGCCACGTAATGCAAACAAAACACGTTTGCGTAATCGTTGCAGTGTAACAGGGCGTTCACGCGGGTTCTCGCGTTTGTTCGGTCTGTGCCGTCAACAGGTGCGTACATTGGCCAGTGAAGGTAAACTGCCAGGGGTACGTAAGTCCAGTTGGTAAAATAAACAAGCGCAACTGTGGACAATGCAGTTGTAGAGAAATTGTGTTAGGGGGATTTTCCCCCGCACGTTCAAGGAGTAGAAAAGATGTCACTATCACACCCAATCGGCGATATGGTTACCCGCATCCGTAATGGTCAAAATGCAGGTAAAGAAACAATCGTCGTTCCAAACAGCAAATTGCGTCAGGCAGTTTTGACTGTATTAAAAGATGAAGGTTTTATTACTGATTTCCGTATCGAACAAATTGACGAACATCGTTCCAATTTGGTCGTTGAATTGAAGTATGTTGGCGGAAATGGTGCAATTCAAGAAATTTCAGTCGTATCCAAACCAGGTCGCCGCGTTTATTCCGGCAGTGCAAAAATGCCAAAAGTTTTGAATGGCTTGGGTATTGCAATCGTATCAACACCAAATGGCGTTATGACTGACCACAAGGCACGCTTGATGAACGTCGGTGGCGAAGTATTGTGCAAGGTTATTTAATAGAAGCGAGGATTAAGTTATGTCACGTGCAGGTAAATATCCAGTTAAACTGAGTGATGGCGTTTCGGTCGCGATTGTTGACAACGCCTTGGTCGTCAAAGGTCCAAAAGGTGAATTGAAATTGGATCTGGATACAAAGAATGCTGGCTTGGTCGATATCGTTATCGAAGAAGGTCAGGTTGTTATTAACCCAAAAGATGCAGAAGAAAAGCAGTCCCGCACAATGTGGGGTACAATGGCGCGCAATATTCGCAATGCGGTAGAAGGCGTGTCCAAGGGCTTTGAAAAACCAATGTATATGAAAGGCGTTGGTTATAAGGCATCTGTTAAAGGTAATCAGTTGGTTTTGGTTGCTGGTTTTTCACATGATGTTATCATGGATATTCCAGCGGGTTTGACTGTTGCCATGGGTGAAACACCAACAGAATTTATTGTCAAGGGTATGGACAAGTGCTTGGTTGGGCAGTTTGCTGATAAGATTCACAAAGTGCGCAAAGCAGATCCATATAAGGGCAAAGGTATCTTCTATAAGGGCGAAAAAATCCGTCGCAAAGAAGGTAAGAAGAAATAATAATTAACTTTGATTCCCGCTGTTACGGGAATTAGGAAAAAGGGAAAAGAAAATGTTGAAACATTTGTCTACAGAAGAAAGACGCACATTGGCAAATCGCGGTGCGTTGAAGAGAAAAAATCCTGACAAAATTCGTTTGTCAGTGTTCCGTTCTGGTCGTCATATTGAAATTCAGGCGATTGATGACACCAAAGGCCACACAGTTTGTGCTGCATCGTCCAAAGAAAAGGGCTTTGCGGGCAAAGGGTGGAATGTTGCTGGTGCCGAAATGGTTGGCAAGGCGTTCGCAGAACGCATTGTTGCAGCAAAGATTGCTGATAAATGTTATTTTGATCGTGGTGGTTATCGCTATCATGGTCGTGTAAAGGCACTGTGCGAAGCAATCCGCGCCGGTGGTGTTAGAATATAATTTGAATAAGACGGAGTATAATAATGGCACGTTTTGAAGATAAGAAGTTGCAGGCGGATAACTTGGTAGATAAATTGGTTTCTATCAATCGCGTATCCAAGACTGTAAAGGGCGGTCGTAATATGTCTTTCTCGGCCTTGGTTGTGGTCGGTGATAAGGCAGGTCGCGTTGGCTTTGGTAAAGGTAAGGCGTTGGAAGTACAGTCTGCTGTACAAAAGGCGACCAAGGCAGCCAAAGCAAAGATGATTCGCGTTCCTTTGAAGGAAGGTCGTACATTGCATCATGACAGTGCAGCAAAATATGGCGCCAGCAAACTGGTTGTACGTAGTGCAGTTCCAGGTACTGGTATCATCGCAGGTGGTGCGTTGCGTGCAGTGTTTGAATGTTTGGGTGTACAGGACGTTGTTGTTAAATCACAGGGTTCGAATAATCCAAACAACATGATTCGTGCTGCGTTCTTGGCGTTCAATAAAATGAATTCGCCAAAGACAGTGGCGGCGCGTCGTGGCAAGACAGTTGCAGAAATCATCGCAGGTCGTGATGGCAAGAAATTGGAAACTGCTGAAAATGCAGAAGCAAAATAATCTGGGGACAGATAAATAAAAACGGAGTTTATTATGGCTAAAATAGTTGTAAAGCAAGTTAAGAGTACTATCGGTCGTCCAGAAGCGCAGGTGAAAATCGTAAAGGCGTTGGGGCTGGGCCGTATCGGCAAGACCAAAGAAATTACAGATTCTGAATCTGTGCGCGGTATGATTGCCAAAGTATCACACTTGGTAGAAGTGGTAAAATAAATTTATTAAACCGAGTACGAAAACATATCTTGTTTTTGTGCGACAAAGAACTACATAGGTAGTTATAGGAGTAAAAGAAATGAAATTAAATGCATTGATGGATAATTTTGGTGCACGTCAGAACGCCACACGCGTTGGTCGTGGTATGGGTTCTGGGTCTGGTAAAACAGCCGGTCGTGGGCACAAGGGGCAAAAGGCACGCAGTGGTTCACGCAAGCAGGCGACATTCCAAGGTGGGCAGATGCCAATCTTGCGTCGTTTCCCAAAATTTGGTTTCAACAATCCATTTGCCAAAGAATATGTCACAGTTAACTTGGGCGATATTGAAAAGTTTATTGCATCAGGCAAAATTAATGCAGCCGAAGTTATCACAGTTGATTCTTTGTTTGCAGCGAAAATCATCAATCGCAAGATGGATGGTCTGAAAGTTTTGGCCAAGGGCGAAATTAAGTCTGCGGTAAATATCGTTGCAGATAAATGGTCCAAGTCGGCAGAAGCGGCAATCGTTAAAGCCGGTGGCACAATCAAAAACAACTAAATAAAACTGTAGTTAGGCATTCGGGGATTCCGAATGCCTGATGATGATTAAAAAAGTTCATACGCATGAGATTCTTGAAAAACTTCTTCGGTAATCTTACTGATTTGCAGAAACGTATTCTGTTTACACTGGGGGCGCTGATTGTTTATCGTATCGGTTCTTTCATTCCGCTGCCGGGGGTAAATGCATCGGCGGTGTTGCACTTGTTCCAAGGCGATAATGGAATGATGGGCATGTTTGATATGTTCAGTGGTGGTTCACTGTCGCGTATGTCAGTGTTGGCATTGAATATCTTTCCGTATATCTCGGCTTCGATTGTGTTGCAGTTGTTAAGTGCAACCAGCAAGTCGTTGGGTGAATTGCGTAAAGAAGGTGAATCTGGACGTGTGAAAATTAATCAGTACACACGTTATTTGGCAGTGTTCTTGGCCGTTGTTCAAGGTTGGGCAGTGGTGCGTGGTTTGGAATCGATGGCACCGGTAAATGGTGTGTCGGCGGTTGTTAACCCAGGGTTTGCATTTGAACTGTCTGCGATTATCGCGTTGGTTGGTGGTACTGTGTTTGTCATGTGGTTGGCAGAACAGATTACCGCACGTGGTATCGGGCAGGGTGCATCATTGTTAATCTTTGCGGGTATTATTGCCGAGGTTCCAGGTGGTATCGCACAGTTGGTATCTTTGGGATCTGTTGGCCAGATTTCGCCAGCAATGATTGCACTGGTTGTGGCATTTGTTGTTGGTATTGTCGCATTGATTGCTTTCTTTGAACAGGCACAACGTCGTATTCAGATTTTGTACCCACGTCAGGTTATGGCGAATGGTGTTGTTAATACGAACGCATCTTATTTGCCAATCAAAATCAATATGTCGGGCGTTATGGGGCCGGTGTTTGCATCATCAATCATGATGTTGCCAGCATTTGTTCAGCGCTTTGTGCAAAGTGAAAACTTGACAGTGCAGACAATATTAGGGTTCTTTACATACGGAACATGGTCGTATATCATTTTGTTTACGGTTCTGATTGCGTTCTTTGCGTATTTTCAGACAGCGGTTATCTTTAATTCAGAAGAAACCAGTAATAATCTGAAAAATGCAGGTGGTTATGTCCCAGGGGTTCGCCCAGGGGGACAGACAATCAAGTATCTGGACAACGTGGTGTCGCGTACCACAGCAATAGGTGTTGCATATCTGATTGTTGTGTGTGTGTTGCCAATTATCTTGAATACGCATTTGGGGATGCCATTGACAATCGGTGGAACCAGTGTTTTGATTGTGGCAGGTGTTGTATTGGATACAGTAAATCAGGTTCAATCATATCTGGTTGCAAAACAATACAGCGGTGTTATTAAAAAGACACAAAAGAAGGGGCGTTTCCGCGGCTAGGCGGTACGCAAAACAGGATTTGACTTTTGCTGAATTTTATATAAAATTATTCGGCAAAATAAAAATAGCCCATGGGAATCTGTGGGTTTGGTATCGGGGACCTTGGTGGACTGAGGAAACCGCAGTTAAATAAAAAGGAAAATGAAAAATGGCACGTATAGCAGGTGTTAACATTCCGACAGAAAAGCGCATTGAAATTGCGTTGCAGTATATTCATGGTATTGGGCCAGCAAAAGCGGCACAGATCTGTGAAGCGTTGAAATTAAAAGACGGTTTGCGCGCAAAAGATTTGACAGACGCGGATGTTATCAAAATTTCTAATTATATCGAAGATAATTTCAAGGTAGAAGGTGATGTTCGTCGTGAAGTTACAATGAACATTAAACGTCTGCAGGATTTAAAGGCGTATCGTGGTATTCGCCATCGTAACCGCTTGCCGGT
Source organism: Alphaproteobacteria bacterium (assembly GCA_017451625.1). GTDB lineage: Bacteria > Pseudomonadota > Alphaproteobacteria > Rs-D84 > Rs-D84 > Enterousia. The sequence continues at coordinate 7,697 of JAFTNY010000025.1, read as the reverse complement.
TCGTGGTCAGCGTACCCAGACAAATGCACGTACACGTAAGGGTAAGCGTGTGGTGGTCGCCGGTTCCGCAACCAAAGGGAAATAAAATTTAATCTAGCGCAGCATCTATGCGCGTTGGGCTTTGGTCATGTAGCATTTGTACACTCCCGTCGCCCAACACACATATCTGCAACGCTATCTTAAATTTTTTAATAAGGTAGAGATTAACACCATAGTTAATTGAAGACATCGAAAAAAGGTTAAATTAAAATGGCAGTATCAAAAGCTAAAAAGAAAGTTGTAAAAAAAGTATCGCATGGCATTGCACATGTTGTCGCGACAAATAACAATACACGTATTACAATCACAGACCAGTCTGGTGCAGTGTTGACATGGGCAACCGCTGGGGCAAATAATTTTAAGGGCGCGAAAAAGTCCACACCATATGCCGCAACAATCGTTGCAGATGCAGTTGGTAAAAAAGTCGCCGAAATGGGTATGAAAACAGTTGATGTTTTGATGCGTGGTATTGGTCAGGGTCGTGAATCTGCTGTACGTGGATTGGCAAACGCCGGTCTGATTGTGCAGTCCATTACAGATACAACACGTATCCCACATAATGGGTGCAGACCAAAGAAAGTACGTCGCGTGTAAAAGATACTGATACCGGCGTATATTGTATACGTATAAAACCGCAATCGTAATGTACAAGTGTTGCATAAGATTGCGGTTTTTTTGTGCCTGAAATGCTTTAATGTATTCTGATTTTTTTTATTTGAAACCGCTTGCAAAAATGTGCTAAACGCGGTAGAATATATGGCGTACAGAATAAAAATAACTGCCGAATCCAATGGGACGATTGTCTGCGGCAAAACATTCAAAAATTTAATCCCAGATTTCTGCATTTTTTGACTCCCACTTTGTGCCGAATCTAAACGTCGGGTTGTCTTTGGCGGTGTTTTGTGTCACGAATGCACCTGCAAGTGGAATAGATTGTGAAATTTGTAAAAGTATAATGGCTAAATTAAGTGAGGTTTGCTCATGGAGTTTTGGTCCGTCTTTTTGTGATGAAGATACTTTTTTAAATACGTTGGATAGAATCCCCAGTTTTTATCCAGAAGCGGTGCAGGGGCAAGCGTGGGAAATTATAGATGAGTATCGTTTTGTTTTTTATGAAATATATTCTACTGGAGATGTTCAAGATGGTAATGAGATATGTATTCTGACAGCGTTGTGTGAACGTTCATGTTCAGATTGTGACAGTGTTGATTGGGCAAGTTCTGGCACAGGGTATGAGAAACGTATATTGGCAAATTGTAATGGAGAAACAGGTGTCTGTACCAAGACAACCGAATATCGATGTGCGGCTGGCTATTATGGTAGTTCGACCAATGGTACATCAGGTTGCAGTGAGTGTACGCCGCATAGTAATGTTAACGCGGGTAGCAGCCCAGGAAGTACCGTCCAGACATTGTGTTTTATACCGTCTGCAATGCAGTGGAATTTTTCTGATACAGCAGGTTCTGGAACGGCAAGATTTGAAACGGATTGTTATTATAGCAATTAAAAATCCCGCCGGTTGGCGGGGATTTTTTATCGTGTACGTTGCAGTGATATAATCTTGGACCAACGATCGGTTGGGTGATTTATCGTTGCTTCGTATTCCAGTTGCATGCCTGAATCTGGGGCGGTGTATTTAATTTTGCTGTAATCCAAGCGTTGATATTGTGGCAGATATAAAAAGCGTCCACCAACCGACAATTTAGGCAACAGGTTAACCATTATTTGTGATTGTTCTGCGGCTTCATAACCCTTGTCAAAAATGTTTGATGTGTTGATGATGTCATATCCCCCAGAAACATTTTTGTGCAAATCGTGCAGGGCCGAATGTACAAACGGAAAGGGTTGGTTGATTGTGGCCTGCAGACGTGCATATTCGTCCTTGGTTGGGAATTGTTCTTTGTGCTTTAATGATGCGATGCCTGCGTTAAAGCGGCCCATCATAGGGGCAGGGGTGGTTAACAAAGTGGCACTGGCGCGTGGCATTTGTTGTGCAATTTTGTCCATGTTGCGGATTTGCATTTCGTTGTCGTATGAACGATTTAAATCCAGCAACAATTTAATATATTCTTCATAGGTCAGCATTTTGATGGCGGTTGTTTTTATGTCTTGGATGCCATGCGCAAAGTGTGTGATGTCAAATGTATCAATGTGGGTTGCGCCGTTCAGATGATAGAACAGGGCCTGATCGCCACTGGCCGCAACGGTCAAGATGCGTTTAGCATTTGGGAAAACCGCAGTTGCCCAGCGTTGATCTTCGTTTGATACTGTGTATGCAGTGGCATAGTGAAGAATTTCTGTTTCGTTAGTCATATCTGTCCTCCTTTGGTTTTCAGCCCAAACCTTTATATTTATAGTACAAAAATACGTAATGTCAATGTTTGCGTATAAAGATTTTTTCGGCAGAATACAAAAAGGTACTTTTAAAATAATCCCATCTATGATAAAATCAAGTAAATTGGAAAGGGAATTTTGTATGAAAAAATTAGCAATAATATCACTGTTAATCGCAGGAATCTGTTCCGATGGCTTGGCGGCAACACGTCCCACAGGGCGCAGTAATGCGCGTGGTGGCGCGGGAAATACGGCCACGTCGACCGCGTCTGGGGCGGGACAGCAGACGGCGGCACGTGCGGCAACAAATTCGCGGACTGCGCCACGTGCGGCGGCATCTGCGGCGACCAGTGGTGCAAAAACGGTTAATCGCGGACGTGCGGCTGTGAATACAAAGTCTGCGCCGGTTGTGGCGGCGCGTGCCGGTGTGACGCAAAAGGTTATTGGGACAGGTACCAAGGTTGCAGCAGCAGCCAAAAATGTTGTAGTTAGTGAAGAATGTCAGGCCAAATACGATGGCTGTATGGATGCGTTCTGTATGCTGGATAATGAAACCGGTGGCAGATGCCTGTGCAGCGACAGAAATGCAGAGTTGGATGTTGTTTTGGCCGAAATTGAAAAGTTGGATCAGCAGTCTTATCAAATGGCAACGTTTGGTGTTGAAAAGATAGAGATGGGTTCGGATGCCGATGCCGCGATTGCCAGTGCAAATGCCGCGGCGCAGTCTGTGATAAATAGTGAAGATACGAAATCAGCGCGTAAATCATTGGACCTGTCGATGTGGGATATGGCAGTTGATTTTGATGTCGAAGAAGATATTTTTGGTTCCAGTGCGATGTCGCCGGTCGAAGGTAAAGAAGGGGATGCGTTGCATCGTGCGGCGGCCGAACTGTGTGTTGCGCAAATGCCAGAATGTGCGTCTGAAATCAATATGTTGCAGATGATGTATGCCCAGCGTATTAAATCAGATTGTGCGGCGTATGAAAACAGTTTAAAACAGCAGAAAAATTCCAGTCAGCAGAAATTGGCCGCTGCAGAAAAAGCGCTGCGCGAGGCGGCATTGGAACAACTGCGTACGGCAAACAAATATGATTTAGGTCAGTGTACGGTTGAATTTAAAAAGTGTATGCAGACGACCGGTGGCTGTGGTGATGATTTTTCAGCGTGCGCGACTGTTGCGGCGATGGATAATACCAATGTTCGTCAGTCTACATCCAAGAAGGCCAAGAACTATAAGATTAAGGGTACGGCAACAAATATTGAAATCAGTGCATCCACCTATGATACATTGATGGCGAAAAAGCCATTGTGTGAAACGGTTACAAAATCATGTGTGGCGGTTGCAGACCAAGTGTGGGACACGTTTTTACGCGAAGTTGCCCCACAGGTAAAAAATGCAGAAATTATCGCAGAAGATAATGCCAGACAGAATTGTATTGGGTCGGTTTCAGACTGCTTTCAAAAGGCGTGTAAGGACACAATGGATCCAAATGATCCAGACGGTTCGTATGATATGTGTCTGTCCAGACCGGAAACAATGTTAAGTCTGTGTAAGGTGCCATTGAATGCGTGCGGAATTGATGCGTCGTCGGCCGCCAAGGCACAAGAATCAATGATTTGGGACTTTGTTGTTGCCAGATTGGCATCAATGCGTGTTGATTCTTGTACAACAGAAGTCAAATCTTGTCTGCAGTCAGATGACCGATGCGGTAAAGATTATACACAGTGTATTGGTCTGGATACAGATACAATCATTCGTATGTGTCCGTATGACAAGTTGACAGGTTGTCAAAAGGTTTATGGTGAAACGGAAATTCGTGGCGATGCGGTTTATGAAGAACTGGCCAGTATGGTTCAGGGAATTATGTTGAATATCGATAACAGTTTCTTGACCGAATGTCAAAATGCTGCGAACGAAGCCATGATCAAGGTTTGCGGTTCGACCGAAGAATGTAATGGTATGACCGTTGATGAAAATATCGGGGCGCGGTCGCTGGAATATAAGATTTGTGAATATACAATGTCTGAAACGGGATTGGATTTGGATTATTCAAAATGCCGTACGGATGTGTCGCAGATTCAAGATGTTGAATTGGGACGTGTAGAGGGGTCGACCAGTACACAACTGGGGCCGGTAACACCGTTCGCAGGGGTCTTGGATGGTACGATTTATTGGGAAAGTGTCGAGGTTGGCGAAGATGGTCGTGTCAGTACGGTTGATGAATATCTGGCCAAAATTGATGCCAGTAATATGGGCAGCACAGAAAAGGAAAAGGTAAAATCAGAACTGGCGGTGTTGCAACGTAATATTGATACGGCGATTAACGCAATCGAGGCAGATCCGACGGTTCAATTCTGTATGACAGGTCGCGAAGTGCAGGGTATGAAGGTTGGTTCGGGTGATAATAGAACGCGCACACGTTTGGGTGAAAAGTCGCCCGATGCGGCGCGATTCCCAGAATTGACCAAGCAAATGCGTATGCAGATTGCGACATCGGCATTGAAAATTGCCAAGGATAATTACTATAAAAAGTATGATGAACTGAATGAAAAGATGTTGCAAGACTATGCGATAATCGGTGAACGCATGGCCGAAATTCAGGGTGAAAATGCATTGGATGCACGTCGTGAAATTGCACGTCAGGCGTGTGTAAATTTTTCAGAAATGGCAAGTTTGCCCAAATCGCCTAATCCACCAAAAAGTGGTTTTGGTACGTTGTTGTCAGTTGCTGGTATTGCGGCGGCAATGGTATTTACAGGTGGGGCGGCAGGTGTAGCCATTTTGCCTAGTTTGACGGTTGTTGAAATGGCGGGAATTGCTGCAGCGGGTGCGGCAGTTGGTATTGGCAGTGCGGTTGCAAATAAATCGACGAACAATGGACCTGATGGTGGTGCAAAGTTGGATTTGATTGGGTCAAAACAAATGAACCAATGGAACTATAAAGAAACAATTACGTCCACATTTGAATGGGAAACGTTAAAGTGTGAAAAATGTGTTCGTTCCCAGAATTGTGCAAAGATTGGTTCGCCTTTGTTTGGTAGTAAATATTGTAAAAAGTGGGGTGAAGAAAAGAACGAGTGTACAACAACTCAATTCTGATAATAAAAATCCGCCAAATGGCGGATTTTTTAGTGGTTAGTGTAAGTGGTTGGTGGCGGGGCTATTGTATTTCTTGCACTTGAATCTTAAAAACTTTGTCATCGCGAGGCGCAGCCGCGGCGATCCAGTCTGTGAATGCAAATAAGAATACATAAAACTGGATTGCCGCGCAAACTGGCGTTTGCTCGCAATGACAAGAGTACTTGAGTTTCAAGAGCAAGAAGTGTGCAGAACGCAATGGATACCGGCCTGCGCCGGTATGACGGTGCTTAAGTAGTATAAACTAAAAAACACTGGCTTGTTCCCCGCTGGGGGCGGGGGCTTCATACCGTTTTTAATTTCTTAAAAAAACAAATTGTTAAGTAAATTTTTATTTAGTGGGTGTGGGGTATCTGGCTTGATTTTGTGTGAATGTTTTGTAGTTTCTGTTGACTTTCTTGTTAGTATGTATTATATTGTGGGTGTAATAACTCCCTTGCGTGCAAGGGATGGGGGCTGAGGGGAAACCCAAATAAGCCCCAATTTTTTAGTGTAAGGGTGGTGTTATGGCAACTGTTCAACGAGTGGGCGTTTATATAGACGGTAATAATTTATTTTATGGTGCCTTAAAGAGAGAAGAACGCAGAAAATATCGTTGGTTGAATCCAGAACAGCTGGTTCGTGAAGTTTGTGATAACTATTTTAAAAATAATCTGGCTCATGTTCAGTTTATAAAGTTTTATACTGCGCGGGTTAGTAATCGTTCTGGTAATGTTGATGCGCCGCGAAATCAACAGTTGTATTTTAATGCGTTGAAAACCATTAAAAATTTACAAATTGTTTTAGGGAATTTTCAGGTGCATGAAAAGTTTTTGCCTGTGTCGCCCATAGAATATAAGCCGAATGGTAAGCCAAAGTTGCAATCGGTATTGTCTACAGAAGAAAAGGGGTCTGATGTTAATTTGGGTGCACATTTGGTTTATGATGCTTGTATGAATAATATTGATGTGGCGATTGTTATTACGAATGATACAGATTTGGCGGAGCCGATAAAGTTGGTGGCGGATAATTTAGGTAAAACTGTTATCAATTTATGTCCGCATAAAAGCGTTGCGTTTTCGTTAAAGAAAATCAAAAATGTTAAACATTACAATATAGAGACTTCGCATTTGGCGAAATCTCAATTTCCCGACAGTGTTGGTGGTATCATACGGCCTTATCATTGGTCGGAAGAAAATTAAATCGTTTTCTATATCTAGCTTGATTTTGTGATTTTTGGGTCTATTATGTCCGGACGATGATAGATTATAAATTGGCACGTTCGCGGTATGATGAAAAAACAGGACTGTTTGTTCCAAATGGGGACAATGGGGGTGCTTTTGCTGCATTTTCGCCGGCATATTTGGTGTCTAATGAAGATTTGCGTTCCGCAATGAATATGTTGCAGCCACATGGGGCGGATGTCTTGACCGTTGCGGGCAGTGGGGATCAGCCGATTTTCTATAAATTATATGGCGCAAATAATGTTGATACGTTTGATATTTCGTATGTGGCCAAGGTTATGATGGACGTTAAAACGGTGGCAATTCAGAAATTGAATAATGGCCAATATCGTCAAATGTTGAATGGTATCAATACGGCGCGTGGTATTGCCGATGTGCCAGAATATAAAACAATCCAGTCGATATGTCCGGTTGATAGTCAGGAATTTATTCACAAAATGCATGGTGTGGAATATTATCTGCGCGGTGGATTGTGGTCGGACAGTGCGCCATTTGCATCGGAATATGATGTGCTGAAAAAGTCTGTAAATGGGAATTTTAATTTTATTTGGACGGATTTGGATAACTTGGCTGGTCGTTTGAATAAAAAATACGATCAGATGTATTTGTCGAATATTCTGCAATATGGGTGTTCGGTGCGGCGTGTGTCCCGAATCGCAAATGATTTGGCCGATTGTCTGAAACCGCGTGGGCAAATTATGTTGCAGGTGTCGCCATATTTTATTTGGGATGAACTGCGGGTTTATGAACAGTTGGGGCGTGCGGTGTCAAAGTGGGCCAATGTACGTATGGTTCAATCCAAGACCCATTGTATGTGTGTCCTGCGTAAGTTATAATTCAGATGGGTCGGTTATGACGGTGATGCCGTCTGTGCGCCATTGTTCAATTAATTTTTCAATGTCCAAGATGTTCGTTGATTCCAGATAGATTGTGGGTGCCACATTATGTTTTGTGGCCGCGTC
>JAFTNY010000024.1 GCA_017451625.1 Alphaproteobacteria bacterium | reverse complement strand
GAATGGTGGGACAACGTCAGGGTATACGAACACAGGAATCAGCGCATGTTATCTGAAGACAGGAACGTCGATGTCGGATACATCGGGGACGTATACTTGCAGTTCCAATGCGTATTATTCTAATTAAAAATCCCGCCATATGGCGGGATTTTTTACATTAAAATGGAATATCATCACCGATGTCGGCGACCGAGATTTCTTCACGTGGGGCAGATGCAGGCGCAGATGGTGCGCTGTATTCACTGCCATCCATTGTTTTTGCACCGGCCAAGATTACCATTTGACCACCGAATGGGTTTAATACGACTTCGGTTGTATAAACATCTGCACCAGATTGATTTTGCCATTTGCGGGTGCGCAATGATCCTTCGAGATATAACTTGGTGCCTTTCTGCAGCATGCGTTCTGCGACCTCGACCAAATTAGGGTTAAAGATTACAACGCGATGCCATTCTGTTTGTTCTTTCTGTTCGCCGGTTGCGCGGTCGCGCCAACGGTCAGATGTTGCCAATGAAAAACTGACCACTTTTTGACCACTGCCCATTGTGCGAACCTGTGGTTCTTGGCCAATGTTGCCGACCAAGATTACTTTATTAATGCTGCCTGCCATGTTCACTTCCTTTTAGTTTTTATTTCGTATAATGAATTTGAGCAAGAATACCCCAAAAAAGCAAGGTTTTTTTATTTTTTATTACTTTTTGGCGTTTGATGCCACAGCCCGATTCGATTTTTTTTGATTTTTTTTTGTGAATGCGATACAGGCAACTGTAATAAGTTTGTTTCCTTGCCCGATTAAAAGATTAGTTAGTTGTGTGTGGATGTGCAAATTGTATTTGTTGGGTTTGATAGTTGATGTCGGACAAAGAAAAAACACGCGAATGCCAAACATCAAACCAAAGGAGACAAATATGATATATGGCTATATTCGCGTGTCTACGGACCATCAAACCACAGAAAATCAGCGTTTCGAAATCAAGAAATTTTGCGAAAAGCAAGATATGGCAATTGACTGCTGGATTGAAGAGACGATTTCTTCGACCAAGGATTTGAATAAGCGAAAGTTGGGGCGTTTGCTGCGCAGAATTCAAAAGGATGATTTGATTATCGCATCGGAATTGTCGCGATTGGGGCGTAATTTGCTGCAGGTTATGAGTATTTTGCATCACTGTATGGATGTTGGTGCCAAGATATGGACAATCAAAGATAACTATCGATTGGGGGCGGATATTACGTCCAAGGTGTTGGCCTTTGCATTTGGGTTGTCGGCGGAAATTGAAAGAAACTTGATTTCGCAGCGTACTAAAGAGGCCTTGGCACGTGTCAAATCAGAAGGAAAGCGTGTTGGGCGGCCGCTGGGCAGTCGTAATGTGTGTAAGTTAGAAGGGCGCGAAAAATATATTTCACAAAAATTAGGTGATGGGCGCACCAAGTATGAAATTGCACGAAGATTGCGTGTGCATCGTGATACACTGGCCAGATTTATTGAAAAGCGCGAGATACGACCAGATTGTTGCAATGTGCCATTGGGGGCGCCACCGCCCGAGCCGCGAACGCTAAAAATATAATTTAGTTTTGGTCATTATATAAAATTCATCTGTGCCATATGGATTGTCAACGAATGCGGCGGTCATATTTTTATATGATACGCTGTATTCGACAGATGGACGTGTGGCCAAGTTGATTGTATGTTCTGCAAATGTGTATTGACCGTCAATCCGACGACCGGTCGGTGTGCGCAGGTACATATTGCCGCCAATAATTGTGTCTGGGGTGGCGATTTTAAATGTGAAATCGTTGTATTTTGCACCGATAGATGCGGTTGTGGTATAGATGGTCGAAAAACCAGTTATCATAGAATCTGGGGCGGCATCTGGGTTGCTGAATCCCATTGTCGCGCCATAGAATAATTCTGTGTTGCCGATTGTGGTGGAATTGTGGACACCGATAAAGTTAATGATGTGTTTAGAATCTGTTTGCAAAAATCCGTTCGATGCGAACATGTCGCTGGATTTGAATCCCATTTCAATGTTGCCAAATTGCATGCGGTTGGTGTTGTCTTGACGCAGACGTTCAAATCCAATACCGCGATTTTGTACGCGGATGTTGTCGTTCAGGTTTGTGTCAAAGGCGCGACCAAAACTGTCGACAAATGCAAAGCGAATGTTTTTAGATTTGATTTGGTGTGCGATTGTGGAACTGACGCGGGCGGTGTTCAGGGCGATTGTCATGTCGTCTGATAAGGGTACCAGTGTGGCGCCAACAGGGCGTGTGGCGCGTTCCAGATCCAGCATGCCATGACCATATACTGTGTCGATGCCGACATCGCCCAAATCACGTGCAGTTGCAAACAGCAGTGCAGTTATTTCAGTGGACTGCATGTATGGGAATGCTTCGCGGATGACGGCGATGGCCGCTGATACGATTGGGGCGGCAAAACTGGTGCCGTCCAGTGGCTGTTGTGCGGCGGATGCCATTGGGGAATCCAGACCTGTGCCAGGGGCGGTTATACAGAAATTTTTTGTGATTCCACATTCATTGCTGAAATCTGCCAAGCCACCCGTTGCACTGTCCCACGCAACGACGTTTACAAAATGTCCGTTTAATTCTGGTACAAACAGTGGCATGGCGGACAGGAAACTGGACTGGGAATTTGCATCATTGCCGGCGGCCCATACGAATATTGCATCATTTTGATTGGCGGCGTTGGTCAATGAATTGATAAAGTTGGTTCCAGTTAGGCGTTCAATTTGGGCGCGATTGCGAATCTGGTTTGCAAAAATGTCGGCGGACCAACTGGCATTATAAATGTTTGTGCCGTTGGTTGTTGCGTTGTTGATGACATCGCTGATTTCGCCAAAGGATTTAAAATTGTCGTATTGATCGGATACCTGATAAGATACGACATTTGCATTTGGGGCAACCTGACCGCGGGCCAGATATGCGACGTTGCCACCATGATATGTGTTGCGCCCAGAATCCAATACCGCGATGGTAGAGCCGGCACCTGTAAATCCACGTGCCAACGAATATGCCAGACGAATTTCATTATATTGATTTTGATTGCGAATGTATTCTGTATTGCCCATGACCGAAGACAGGTGGATATGGTCAATGTCGCCACCGACATGATTGTATGTGGGCAGGGTTGTATGTACCTGTGTCGCCGCAGGTGCAGATGTAGATGCGTCAGAATCGTCCCCACCAGATGACAGACCCAACAGTGCGATTGTGCCACCAATCAGGGCGGCCGCACCAGATGCAACAGTGGCGGTGGTTGCCAACGAGAAGCCGCTGTTTTTAGTGTCAGAAATACACTTGTCCGGATTATAACGACGATAAAGTTCGTTGTCGCAATTGTTGGCCAAGGCCGGTGCGCAACACAGTGCGGCCGATAAAAAGGCAACAAATATATTCTTGTACGTCGTCATGTTTTTCCTTTTGTTCCCGTGCGGACAACCCACACACTATTAATATAGTACAAAGCCTTTGTTTGTCAATGCGAAATGCGGTTTTTTTCTTATGCGGGATGATGATGATTTTTTTATATTTTTACTTGATTTTTTG
>JAFTNY010000023.1 GCA_017451625.1 Alphaproteobacteria bacterium | reverse complement strand
GTAATTTCGGGGGGCTTGTATAGAAACAGGCGGAGAGAGGAATTTATGAATAAAAAGTTTAATTTTTTGTCTGGCGTGGTGTGTGCACTGATGTTTTTGCCGATGGCAAATGGGGTGGCCGCAACGAAAAAGGTTAGCAAGCAGTCGGCAATTCAAAAAGGAACCACAGTTCGTACCAAGACAGCGGCGACGGGGCTGTATGACCAAGCATGTTATGATGCGTATTATGGATGTATGGATCAGTTTTGCATTTCTGAAAACGAATCGGGGGGCAGTTGTGCATGCAGTGATTCAAGTATCGAGTATGAAAAGCAGTTTGCAGAAATTCAAGAAATCTTGGTCGAAGCAGAACGTATTTCAACCGTCGAAGTAGAAAAGGTCAAGGCAGGCGCGCAGGCAGATATTATTTTTACAGGTTCCAGACAGTATGATGAAAATGGGAACTTGGTTGATGTGGATGATTTGGCCAAGGCGGATACCAAAGAACAAAAACGCGCGGATTTGATGGCGTTGTGGGAATCAAGTTATGGTGATGAAGACGAAGATGTCTTTGGAAATAGTGTGGATGATATTTCGGACTTGGTTGGTGATGCGTTATATCGTGCCGCCGAAGAGATTTGTTTGGAACAGGTGCCGGCAGATTGTGCGGATGATATGACACTGTTGCGGAATATGTATTCGCGTCAGATTGTGTCCGACTGCAAGGGGTTTGAAAACAGTTTGGCCACAAAAAAGGCCGAGGCGGATTTGGCGCTGGCAAATGCAAATGCAGATGTGCGTGCAGCCCTGAAAGAGAGTTTTGACGAGGCTAATAAATACGACCTTGGGCAGTGTATGGTTCAGTTTAAAAAGTGTATGCAGACCGAAGATGCGTGTGGGGAAAATTGGGAACATTGCGTGTCTGTAATTGCGTCTGAAAATATGCAGAACAACAAGGCGGACAGTACCGCCGGAACCAAGGTTGCAACGGTTGAAAAGTATGATATTACGGCATCAACCATGGAAATTTTGGATTCCAAGCGTACCATTTGTGAAAATGTCTTGGGCCAGTGTATGGCGGTGCGCGATATGGTGTGGCCGGCATTCTTGCGCGAGGCCGCGCCAACAATCAAGGTGGCGGAAACGGCCGCAGAATCCAAGTTCCGTCAGTCTTGTTTGACCGATATTTCAAACTGTATTCAAAAGGCGTGTAAAGACGACATCGTTGGCAAGGGTGTGGAAACCATGGATGCATGTTTGTCCCGTCCAGATATGGCGCGCAGTTTTTGCAAGGTGGAAATTGATCCATGTGAACGTATGGAACCACTAATCTGGGGGTATGTGGTTGATAAACTGGCGGCGATGCGTGTTGATGCATGTACACAGGAAGTTAAAGATTGCTTTACCGCAGATACACGCTGTGGTGAAAATTTCCAAAACTGTATTGGTATGGACTATGACTATATTCACGACATTTGTCCGATTGACAGTTTGGTTGTGTGCAAGGCCAATAATCCAAACTTTACAATGGATGATTTGGATTCAATGTTGATGGGGCTGTATTTGAATATTGATAATTCGGCGTTGGATCAGTGTCAGGAACTGGTTGATCGTAAAATGGCCGAAGTTTGTGGCAGTACCACCGACTGTAATAAATTCGCCGCCGATGACACGATTGGCACAGGCAGTTTGCGCGCACAGAAAGATGGAACCGTATATCGTGTGACAGGGATGATTTCGTTCGGTTCTATTAAGATGGGTGATGCGTCTGGCCGGATGACGGATGCGGGTAAGGATGCGACTGTTAAGTTGGGCCCAGGGGAAATTGGTGTGCAAGAATATTTAGAACAAATTCGTAAACGCAATGCGAATGTTGAAAATGCGGATGCGATTATTGCCACAATCGAAGAAGAATTGAATAATATCGCGGGGACAATCAATCGTACGATTGAAATGATTGAATCAGATCCGGAAATTCAGTTCTGTGTGAATGGGCGCGACCTGTCGCAGATTACAGGCAAGGCCAACCAGAAGACAACGGGGCGTTTTCCGAACCTGTTGAATCAGGTTAAAATGCAGATTGCGGTATCGGCAATGCGTCAGGCCCAAGATAACTATAACCAAAAGTTTAACAAGGCGGTTGTAGATGCGACCAAGGATGCGTCGGCAGATATGGCGCAATATATGTGCCAGCGTTTGGCCGCAACAAATGGTGAATTGGCCGGTGCGCCAAGTTCTGCGGTTGATACGCCGTTGGCACCGCCGTATGCGATTTCGTATGATGTTGGGGTTGGACTGGTCAATAGTGATTTGTTAAAGGGTGGACATTCTTCGTCCGAAGGGCTGAAGACCAGTGCTGATTTCAGTCAGTCGGGTGTAGATTTGTCGTCGTTAAGTTTTGGATCAAAACGGCACAAGTTTGAAGGGGCAGGGTACACGCGCGAAGTATGGTCGACGTTTAATCGTGAAACGCGTAATTGCCATTTCTGTACCAGCACCGTTACACAAAGTTGCACCACCAAGAAGAAAAATGGATTCTTGGGCATTGGGGGCAGTCAGTCGGTTGATTGCAAAACGTCTGAACCGGTTGAAAAGTGTGAAGATATACCAATGTAAGAATTAAAAGAATCCCCCAATCGGGGGATTCTTTATGTGTGTCAGGATTTTATTGCCTTTTATTTTATGGGCGATATAATTCGTGGGCCTAAAAGAAATAAGAAGGAGAATTTATGAAAATCAAACCATTTGCAGGCGTTAGACCACCAAAAGAATTTGCAGCCGAAGTTGCATCGCGGCCATATGATGTGCTGAATTCGGTCGAGGCCAAGGCAGAGGCAGGTGAAAAGTCGTTGTTGCATATTATTAAGCCAGAAATCGATTTTGACCCAATCGCAGATGAACATTCACAACCGGTCTATGACAAGGCAGTTGAAAACTTTAAACTGTGGCAGGAACGTGGCTGGCTGGTTCAGGATGATGCGGAAATGTACTATGTCTACGCCCAGACGATGGATGGTCGTACGCAGTATGGGCTGGTTGCGGCGGCAAACGTTGACGACTATATGACGGGAAAAATTAAAAAGCATGAATTAACGCGCAAGGATAAAGAAGAAGATCGTATGATTCATGTGCGTATCCAGAATGCAAATATTGAACCGGTGTTCTTTGCGTATCCAGATGTTGATGAAATGAACCAAATCGTTGAAAATATTGTAAAAAATCAGGTGCCAGAATATGACTTTGTCGCCGAAGATGGTTTTGGACATACGTTCTGGGCGATTCGTGATGCGGACGTGAATGCGCGTATTACAGAAATCTTTGCCCAGATTCCGGCACTGTATGTTGCGGATGGTCATCATCGTACGGCGGCGGCGGCACTGGTTGGGGCAGAAAAACGTGCGGCAAACCCAAATCACACAGGGGCGGAAGAATATAACTATTTCTTGGCGGTGATTTTCCCAGAAAGTCAGTTAAAGATTATTGACTATAATCGCGTGGTCAAAGATCTGAACGGTTTGACGGCACAGGAATTTTTGGCGCGTTTGTCTGAATCTTTTGATGTTGTCGATATGGGGACAGATATTTATAAGCCAAATGCACTGCATAACTTTGGCATGTATTTAGATGGCAAGTGGTATTCGCTGACAGCCAAGGCGGGGACGTATGATGATAACGATCCGATTGGGGTGTTGGATGTGACAGTGCTGTCGAATCTGGTGTTCGACAAGATATTAAATCTGGGCGATTTGCGCACGTCAAAACGAATCGACTTTGTTGGTGGTATTCGTGGATTGGGTGAATTGCAAAAACGTGTGGACAGTGGTGAAATGGTTGCGGCGTTCGCGCTGTACCCTGTTACAATGCGTCAGATTATTGATATTGCAGATACAGGGAATATTATGCCGCCCAAGACGACGTGGTTTGAACCAAAGTTGCGCAGTGGATTGGTAATTCATAAACTGTCATAAAAAATGGGGCATTGCCCCATTTTTTTAATCGATTTGTACAGGTACGATTGTTTGCCGTTTTGCTGTGTCCAATGGATGATATTGAAATGGTACCGTTGCAAAGTTTATGTTTTTCATGTCGATACTGCGAATCGTGCGATTGTACATCGTGTGATAGTATATCGTCATGTTTTTCAGGTCGGTTGCAACGGTCCACTGGGTCGCGGACGGCATATTGTTTGGCGCGCGCCCCACAGGGAACTGGACCCCCAGTGGCACATCAAAGTTGTTCAAAATATGAAATGCCTGTTGCATGGTGTCGTATGCGGTTGGCTGTTCCAGTGAATAGGTCTTGAAGAATGCAGCGCGGACAAAGCGGGATGGTGGGGTAAAGTCCCCTGGGATTCCCAGAAAGCCCGAACCAGAACCAAATGCGCGCAATGTTATTGGGCCGAAGTCTGTCGGGCCTGCGCCCCCTGGGTGCAGGTTGACGTAATTGTTCAGGTTGGTCATATGCCACTGGAACCCAGGGGAATTGGCCAAGACACCGATTTCATTTTCATAGAAGTGTGGAATGCCGTCCACGATTTCCATAACAACCTGACGGCCAGATGGTTCGGTGATGCGCCAATGGACGGTTGATGCGGATGGATCGATGTTGATAATGCGGACATTGTTGATGGCTTCTTTGACCTGATCAATGGTGGAAAATCGCGACAGTATCCATGATACGACCTGAAAATCGGCCAATGATATGTCTTTGTCTGCTTCGCTGTATGGTTTGTATTCGCCATAGTTAGGAAAGTAGAATAGGGCAGCGGACAGGCCGGCCTCGTTCGTGCCGTCAACAACAAATTCGGGCTGTTCCACCGCCATGCCGACGTATCCATACAGTGATATGAACTGCAGTCCGCCCGTTTTGCCGTCTGGTAATAATGATTGCTGGGCGTGGCCGCGTGGGACGATTGAATATATGTTGTTCATTTCTGTCCCAGACCAGTCGATGGTGCGTGCAACGATGGTCGCGCCATCCTTGGAATTTAATGTTATGCCGGTGCAGGCATTGGCGGATTGAACCAACGCCAGACATGCAATCAGTGTTGAAAAGAATTTGATGCGATTCATGGTATTTGCCCCCTTTGTTTGATTATTATTATTTCTGTTTTTGCAGGGGCGGGGCAATAGGCGTGATTTCATATAAGCGCATTGGGGCATAGTTTAATGGTAGAACTCCGGACTCTGACAGCCCATATGCTACACAACAAAAATTCCCAGTTTTCCGCACAATATAGCCTGAATTACGGGCAAAAATGGCCGTTTAACATTTGTGCATATTACTGCATCTAGGTTGGTTTAAGTTGGTTTGCATATGGTTTCAGTTTTACATATTTTTTACACAGAAATTTTGGTATAAAAACACCGCCCAGAACGGGCGGTGGTTTTAACGCGTCTTTTGTTTCTGGTTGGCATAGGCAGACAAGATTTTGTCTGCATCGCGGGATAGCGAGCTGGATAAAATGTATCCATATTCATCTATATCTTCTTTCAGTTTTATCCAACCGCGTGGATATTTTTCAAACTGTTTTGTTTTGGGGTTGTATGATATAAATGTTCCGTACATATCACAATATGGGTCTGTGGGACCATAACTAAAATCATGCAGCGCAGGTTTTTCTATGTATTCTTCATTCCTGTTAAAATATTCAAAGCCATATGCAGCAAATGCCATTTTGCGTCCTTGGAACATCGGATGTGCTTCAAACTTGTTATTCATGCGTTGCAATTCACGGTTGATGATAACATCTTGTGGTAAAGGGTTGTCAAAGGAATAGAAAAAGTGTTTTCCGCATAACTGGGACCATCTTACACCCAATATCTTTTCAACCATTTGTGGTGTTAAATCTTTGATATCATATTCAAGGGTTATTGTTGGTGTTGTTTTATTCAGGTTTAATGGCCGTGTGATTGGGGTGGATGCTTTTTGTGTTGGTTTTGCGGTGGCGGTTTGTGCCGGTTCAAGGGTTATTGTTGGTGTTGTCTTATTCAGGTTTAATGGCCGTGTGATTGGGGTGGATGCTTTTTGTGCTGGTTTTGCGGTGGCGGTTTGTGCCGGCCGTCCAGACACAGGGCGCAGGCCCATTGGTAATTTTTGCCGTGGATGGTCGTTTGATGTGGATTTATGTTTCTGGGATGAGTATTCGTGTTTTTTGCGTGGATTTGTTGTTGCGCCGACGCTGATTTGACGATCAGAATTTATCACAGATAAAATTCTGTCTTTATAGGCAACGGGTACTTCTATCATAAAATGATATCCGTGTTTCGTGGCAAATTGCTTTTTTGAATCGTATTGGATGTTGCTTGATGTCACCTTGCGGAAAATATCCTTGTCGCATGTTGTGCAAAAACGGGTATGTGCATCACGCGTCATATAAACAACAAATTTGGATTCGTCACGATACATTGGTCTGCGTTGTGGTTGGTTGTTCTTTTTCATGTTTATACCCCTTGTAACCGTTGCGTTATATAGCAAGATACCAGAAATGTTCAAGGATTCAATGTTTTTGTGGGGGATGAATTTTCCACTTGCGTTGGGGAAATAAAAGTCCTATAATCTACGGCACATTGGGGCATAGTTTAATGGTAGAACTCCGGACTCTGACTCCGTCAGTGTTGGTTCGAATCCAGCTGCCCCAACCAAGATAAAATCAAAATGTCCCAACGGGGCATTTTTATTTTATCTGGGGCAGCTGGATCGGTCAGAGTGCCAACGGCACGCATGACCAATACGAGAATAGACAATTAGAAAAATCTTAAAAAATCGACCAAGGGAGATTTTTTTGATTTTTGTTATTGTGTATCGAGGCACCCAGCTGCCCCAACCAAAGATTCAAACGCCCATTCGGGCGTTTTAATTTTGGATTATGGGCTAATGAGACGAGTGGCAGTATCACGTATAACTTTGTATTAATCACTTATAAAAACTTTTGTTTATATCTGTAATTGAAATTTCGTTTTTATTATTTTATAATGTCATGTGAATCCAAAGGGATTTGGTTTCGGGACCGTAAGAAAGTCCACCAAAAAGCGATGCGGTGCATTCCGCATTGAATCCGCGAACAATATGGGCGCAGGATTGCGCCGTTTATATTGTTTTTAAACCCCGCATTTGTGGTCGGGGGGCCGTCAGTTATAAAAACAGGGTTTCCCGAAGACTGGCGGGGTCATACTTTTTGGTGATTTTCTTAACCCACCCGACCGTCAAATTTCTTTGGCGGCATTATTTTTTTGTAATTTCAACAAAAATATTCAGATATTTTTGTTGAATGTTTGGAATAATGTGCTATGAATAAGGTATCTATCAAGAAAGGAGATGATATGTCCAATCAAAAACATTTGGCGGATTTGTTAAAAGTCTGCAGTATTTTGCCAGCTTTGGCGATTATG
Source organism: Alphaproteobacteria bacterium (assembly GCA_017451625.1). Classification (GTDB taxonomy): domain Bacteria; phylum Pseudomonadota; class Alphaproteobacteria; order Rs-D84; family Rs-D84; genus Enterousia. The sequence continues at coordinate 3,167 of JAFTNY010000023.1, read as the reverse complement.
CCTGCAATGGCATCTGGGTATACAGTTGTTCCAGAAGATGAAATTTCAGAGGTAAAAACAATATCAGGTAATTTTTCGGGGCTTGATGCGTCAACAACATCTGGCAATCAGTCTGTGTGGTTTGTTAAGGGTGCGGATGTGACGATTGCGTCAGGTGCAACATTTGATAATAATAAGGCAGATTCTGGTATCTTTTCTACGTCGTCCAAGGCACCGTCTTCTTTGACTTTGAATTCTGGGGTTGTATTTGAAAATAATACCGTTCGTTTTGATGGTGGGGCGGTTGCAAATTATAATACTTTGAATGCAAATGGTGTGACATTCCGTAAAAATACGGCACAGACTGATTTTGAAAATGATACAACCCCAATGGGTGGTGGTGCGTTGGCATTGGGTTCTGAATCAAAGACGATGATTCAGAATAGTATATTTAGTCAGAATGAGTCAAAGTATCATGGTGGTGCCATTGCAATGCGTGGGCCAGATGATGGCGATAATTCGGCCGCTGATTTAGATATTATTGATTCTGAATTCAGAGGGAATATTGCTGCAAAAAATGGTGGGGCGATTTATTCAACATTCTATGACAGTGAAAATGTCAAAGATTCTGTATATATTGAAGATAGTGAATTCGTTGAAAATAAAGCTGTTGATGGTGGTGCGATTTATAATGAAGGATTAGCAGATCGCAGTGATAATGTTGCCGCAATGAAGGTTGTTGATTCGGAATTTGTTGGTAATATCGTAACGAATTATGGTGGTGCCGTTTATAATGGCAGTAAGTTAGTACTGGAAGATTCAGAGTTTAGTGAGAATAATGCGTATGTCGGTGGGGCAATGTTCTTGGCATCGGGGTCAGATACAATAATTTCAAATTCTGTGTTTGATAACAATACCGCGGATTATGGTGGTGCGGTTTACACATCAACAGGGATCAAGAATGTTAATGTTTCTGATTCAAAGTTTACAAATAATTCAGCCAAGGGAACAGGTGCCTTTGGATTATTTAACAAGGGTACTTTGACCAATGTCTTGTTTGAAAACAACAAGTCAACAGATGCGACCAGCAGTGCAGGTGCATTATTCTTGGGCGCGTTGGCACAGGCGCAATTGGATTCAGTGCAGTTTGTAAAAAATACTTCGGCCAGCGTGGGTGGTGCAATCGCAATGCGCGGCGTAGACGAAGGTAATAACAAGGATGCAAAACTGGATATAATCGGCGGTAGTTTTATAGGTAATACTGCAGCAGCAGAAGGTGGCGCAATCTTTAGTACTTTCTATGATAGTGAAAATGTAAAAGATTCTGTTTATATCAAGGGAACAGAGTTTACCAAGAATTCGGCCGAACGTGGTGGTGCGATTTATACCGAAGGTAAAGCGGACCTTGGGGGTGGATTGGCCAGCATGAAAATCGAAGGTGCGAAATTCACAGAAAATATGGCCGCGGAAGAAGGTGGTGCAATTCAAAACAGAAGTTCAATGAATATCACAGATTCTGTATTTAAAGACAATGTCGCCAATGGTTATTATGGTGGTGCGTTATACAATGCAAAATCTGGGAATATTGAAACGTTGGATGCAGATTTTTCTGGGAACAAAATTGTAAACGAAGGATTTGCAGCTGGTGGTGCGATTGCCAATATTGGTAAAATCGGTGAACTGACAGGTATGTTTGACAAGAATGTTGCGCAGGCGACAGGTTCCTCGGCTAAGGGGGGGGCAATTCATACCTATGCTGGTTCATACGTTGATTCTGTTGTTGCTGATTTTACAGGTAATTCTGCAGTCAGCAGTGATAATGAAGCCATTGGTGGTGCGATTGTAAATGATGGAAATATTGGTACATTGCATCAGGCGGGTTCGGGGTTTGTGAATAATTCTGTATCGGCCAAGACAAATGGTTGGGCCGGTGCATTGTACAACAGCCAAGGTGCCGTAATCAATGAACTGGTTGCAAACTTTACAGGTAATTCTGTTCAGGGGACCGATTGGGCAATTGGTGGTGCGTTGGTAAATATGGGAACAATCGAATCGATGTCTGGGGTATTCGAAAATAATTCGGTTGTTGCAACGTCTGAAGAGGGTTATGCCTTGGGTGGTGCAATCTATAATGGTGTGGATGCTACAATCAACTTTGATGGCGATGTGCTGTTCAGTAATAATACTGCGGTCGAAGGGGCGGATATTTACAATGATGGTATTGTAAATATTGTTTCTGGTACGACGACGATTGATACTGCGGTTGCAGGCGAAGGTACTTTGAATGTTGCAAGTGATGCGATATTGAATATCGGTACAGCAACAGTGCAGCAAACGCAAATCAATATCGACGGTATTGTACAGGCATCTGTGTTAAGCGATCGTTCTTATGGACGTTTGTTGGGACTGATTGAAGCGAAGGACAGCGCAGAATTAAAGTTGAACGTTGGTTCTGTTGGTTCTTATAAAATCTTTGACAGTCAGGCCGATATTACTGTTACCGCCGGTGCAACATACGATGTTTCACAGGAAGAGGATGGTACAGTTGTCATCGCAACCAAGGCCGTTGAAGATATTGCAACAGGTGCAGGTATCTCAACACAGGCCGCAGGTGCAGTCGCAGGATTGGCAAACGCAGACAGTGGCAAGGCCCATCAGGTGTCTTTGGCACTGCAGAAAGCGTTGAATTCTGGGGATGCAGCGTTTGTTGAAGCGGAAACCAAGAAACTGAACCCAACAGATAAACCAGTGGCGCAAGCCGCGGCGACATCGATCCAGAATCAGGTTCTGGCATTGGCATCGGGCCGTATGGCGGGCGGTATTTCCGTCGGTCGTGCCGGTGGTGATGAAATGACACAGGAAAATGGTTTCTGGATGCAGGGACTGTTTAATAAGTCAAAGTTCGCAGATGCGTTCCATGGCTATACACGTGGGATTGCGTTGGGTGCCGATACACTGATTGACAAGACTTGGACAATCGGTGGTGGGTTGGCGTTCAATAATTCTGATGTGCATGCAGATGGTGCCCACACAGATATTGACAGCAAGACATTGTTCCTGTATGGCCAGTACAAGCCAAACAAATGGTATGTAAATGGTACATTGACATATAATATGTCTGAATACACAGAAAACAAGACCATTGGTGGTGTGTCTGTGGAACACGAATACGATGTTGATGCGTATGG
>JAFTNY010000022.1 GCA_017451625.1 Alphaproteobacteria bacterium | reverse complement strand
GCCTGTGCGGGGATGACGACGGTGTTTAAGTTTTTATCTCTTAAACATCGTTATACCGGCCTGCGTAGAGAGACGACGGTTTTATGCTAAAATCACACTTGCAAAAAAGTGCCAAAGGCGGTAGAATATATGGTGTACAGAATAAAAATAACTGCCGAATCCAATGGGACGATTGTTATCGGCAAAATATTTAAAAATTTAATCCCAGATTTCTGCATTTTTATTCTCCCACTTTGTGCCGAATCTAAACGTCGGTTTGGGGTTGGTGTTATGCATGACAAATGCATATGCCGTTGCATTGCAGGGGATATGTCAGCAAATGTCGGATACCAGTTATTGTGATGGTATGTTTGTAACACAGTTTACGGGAATTTCACAAAATATGGATGGAACTGTCAGTATGCCGGGGTGTAGCAATATGTTAGCCCAATGTTGGGAAACGAACGCGGGTATGTATTCACCATGGTATACGTGTCAAACGTGTCAGACTGGGTATACACGAACACAAACTACCGCAACGATGATGGGGTGCGGTACTCCTTACTATTATTATTGTAAACAGAATTGTACAGGTTGCAGTGATTGTACATCAGATACGTCGTGGTCGTTTGCGGGTACAGGGTATGAGAAGAAAGTGACACGCACGTGCAATTGTAATACATGTGTGGAGTCAACATCATATCGCTGTGCCGCCGGATATTATGGCAGCAGTAGCAACGGCACATCGGGGTGCAGTAAGTGTACATCGCACAACAGTGTTGTCGCCAACAGCAGCGCAGGCAGCACTGCACAAACATCGTGCTATATATCGTCTTCGTCCAGTTGGAGTTTTTCAGACACCACAGGTTCTGGCAGCGCCAAGTTCGGTTCGGACTGTTATTATACTAATTAAAAATCCCCCAATCGGGGGATTTTTTTAGTGGCGAGTGGATGGATAAACTTTTATTTATTTTAGTAATTGAATTTTTATTTGGTTTGTTTTATAATGGTCTTGAACCAGCAGGGATGTTGGGGCAGGGACGTAAGAAATCCTTTATCATTGCGATGTTCTTTGGAACATTGATATCCGACTTTGGCAAAATAAGTAAACCAAGGCGCGGATGCGCTTTTTTATTTTGCAAAAATTCTGCCCGATTTAGGTCGGGGGGGCCATGGTTATACAATAGCGCATATGCGTAAAGACCATGGCGGTCATTCAATGATATGATTTTCTTAACCCCCTGACCGTCATTTCTATGACGGTTTTTGTTTAATTAAACGAAAAAGGGTAAGAAAAATGAAAAAAAACTTTGTTTTAACATCTTTGGTTGCGATTGCAATGTCGTGTCCAGCCATGGCGGTAACAGATGTTACATTCAGTGGTATGTATAACGAAGGTGCCGCAAAAATTGCCGATGGTGTTGCGGATACTACCTATGACTATGTGCGATCAGATGGTACAACCGCGACGGGTGTTGCATATAGTGCAGATCCGGCCTTGACCGATTTTACATATCAGGATGTTGATGGTTCGACAAAAAGTCTGGTCGACGGAACGCCGGATATATCGGTATATACTGGTACAACAACGGCATCAGGTGATATTGTAAGCACGCAAGAAGTTGCGGCCGGAAAAACCGCCAGTCGTGATAATTATACATATAAAAATGGTGCAGGTGAAATCGTAACACTGGGCGAAAGCGCACAGGATATGAAGGAAACGATTGCGTTGAGTTCAGATTATGCCAATGGAGCATCGGTTGATGTAATCAATGGTACGGCCGGTGAATTTAGTGGTGGCCTGTATACGGTAGAAGATGGCGGATATATTTATCATCTGTCAGAAGATGGGACAAAATTGGTAGATGACAGAAATCTGGATGTGACACCGACTGCAGGTTCCGCATTGGAAACCGAATTTAATAATATGGTTCTGGCGTATAATACGGATAAGGCAGCGATTGAAACAGCAAAAACCACAACTGCTGATAATAAACTGTTAGAAGATGCTAATTTTGCTGCGGCAAATACTGTTTTTGAAAATGACAGTGCAAAAATTGCAGAATTGGACGGTTATTTTGCAACAGTTGGCGATGCGACATCCAAGTTGGCACAGGCCAAGGCGGCACAGCAGGTTGCGGCGGATGCCTTTGTTGAAAACGGTGAGCTGTTTCAAGCAGCAAAAGATGTTTATGATGCACCAATTTTGGAAACAATCACAAATGGTGCTAATGACGCAATTGACAGTGCATTGGCCGAAGGTGGTGCAATCCGTTCTGAATTGGACCAGAAAGTAAGCATTGACGATGCAGAAGCAGTTTTTGCAGAAAAACAACAGTGGGTCGACAACACATTGGGGATTGAATCTGCAAATTCAGATGCTGTGGCAGAGGCGTTGACTGGCGAAATCGCTGGGAACGAAACAACATTCAGTGGTGCGATTAATGTGATTGATGATGCAGTATCCAAGAATACATCTGATATTGCGGCAAACAAGACTGCGATTGAATCCGAAGTTGTACGCGCAACAGCGGCCGAGGCAGAATTGGATGGCAAGATTGCATTGAATACTGCGGCAATCGAAGAAGAGGTTGCAAATCGTATCGCAGGCGATGAAATGACATTGTCCGCTGCCAAAGCGTATGCAGATGCTAAAAACACTATGTCTTTGAAGTCTGCGTATGATTACACTGACAAAAAAGTTGACGCGTTGGAAGATGAACTGTCCGCAGGTATTGCCAGTGCGGCAGCGATGTCTTCTGTTGCGGTATCTAATGTTGCCAAGGGCGAAGTTTCTGTTGGTGGTGGTTATGGATATTATAACAGCCAATCCGCAGTTGCATTGGGTGCAGCAATGGGGCTGACAGATAATTGGTCTGTGAATGCAGCCGCAGGTTTGTCAGATTCAAATGTTACATTCCGCGCAGGAACAAATTATAAGTTCAAATTATTTTAGTAAAAAAATCCCCCAGTTGGGGGATTTTTTTAACCGACGGTTAATTCTTTGCCTTTGACATCGATGTAGACGGTGCTGCCTTCGCCGATGCTGCCGGTCAGGATTAGGTCGGCAATTTTATCTTCGACCGACGATGTTATCAGACGCTTTAATGGGCGTGCGCCAAATGCTGCATCATAACCATTGTCGCCCAGCCATTTGATGGCTTTGTCGGTGATGTTTAGTTCGATGCGTCGTTCGGTTAAACGCTGTTCCAGACCGCGCAACTGGATTTTTACGATGCCAGCCATGACATCTTTGCCCAGCGGATTAAAGAATACGATTTCATCAATTCGGTTGATGAATTCTGGGCGGAAATTATGTTTGACCGCGTTCATGTCTGGCAGATTGCTGGTCATGATAATAATTGTGTTTGAAAAGTTCACAACATGTCCTTGGCCATCTGTCAGGCGACCGTCGTCCAAGATTTGTAAAAATACATTGAACACGTCTGGGTTTGCCTTTTCGATTTCGTCGAACAGTAAAACCTGATATGGACGGCGGCGGACGCTTTCGGTCAGGACACCGCCTTGTTCATAGCCGACATACCCTGGGGGACTGCCAATCAGGCGTGATACGGAATGTGATTCCATATATTCACTCATATCAATTCGTGTCATTGCGGTGTCGTCGTTGAACAGGTATTCAGCCAAGGCCTTGGCGACTTCGGTTTTGCCGACACCGGTTGGGCCCAAGAACATAAAACTGCCCATTGGACGGCGTGGGTCGGATAGGCCTGCGCGACTGCGACGAATTGCACGTGCGATAACCCCCAAGGCATGGTCTTGGCCGACGACGCGTTTGCGTAATTCGTCTTCGATATTTAACAATTTGGATTGTTCTTCGGCGTTCAGGCGATCGGCAGGAACACCGGTCCATTTGCTGACCACTGCGGCGATATGTTCGGGCAGAACGGTCTTGTATTCGCGCGCGTCTGTGTTCATTTTTGCGATTTGTTCTTCTAGTTCTGGAATCTTGCCGTATTGCAGGGCAGATGCCTTTTCATAGTCGCCATTGCGCATTGCGGTGGCAACTTCGGCCTTGGCCGAATCAAGGGCCGCCATTGCATCCGACAGGGCGCGCATTTTCTGCTGTTCTGCCTGCCATGCGGCGGTCAGTGTTTTTGATTCTGCGGCAACGCCGGCGATAATGTTTTCCAGTTCGGCAAGCCGTTTTTTAGATTCTGCGTCTTTTTCTTTCTTTAATGCCTGTTGTTCGATTTTTAATTGCATCAAATGTCTGTCGACTTCGTCCAAGCGGTCTGGTTTGGATGCGACTTCGATTCGTACGCGTGCGGCGGCTTCGTCAATCAGGTCGATGGCCTTGTCTGGCAAGAATCTGTCGGTGATGTACCGATTCGATAGTTTTACCGCGGATACCAATGCCGCGTCTGCGATTCGCACGCCATGGTGGCCTTCGTATTTTTCTTTTAGTCCGCGTAAGATTGAGATTGTGTCATCGACGGTTGGTTCGTCAACATACACAGGTTGAAAACGACGTGCCAAGGCAGGGTCTTTCTCTATATATTGACGGTATTCGTCCAAGGTTGTGGCACCCAAACAGTGTAATTCGCCACGTGCCAACATCGGTTTTAACAGGTTTGCGGCATCCATGCTGCCTTCGCCTTTGCCGGCACCGACCAAGGTGTGCAATTCGTCAATAAACAGGATGATTTTTCCGTCGGCTTCTTTGACGGCTTTTAAAATTGCCTTTAAGCGTCCTTCGAATTGGCCGCGGAAAGATGCGCCCGCCATCAGGGCACCCATGTCCAATGATAATAATTGCTTTTTCAGCAGGTTTTCTGGTACGTCGCCCGAAATAATCCGATTCGCCAACCCTTCGACAATGGCGGTTTTCCCAACCCCAGGGTTGCCGATTAAAACAGGGTTGTTTTTTGTGCGGCGACTTAATACCTGAATTGCACGACGGATTTCTTCGTCGCGGCCAATAACAGGATCCAGTTTGCCGTCCGCCGCCAACTTGGTAAAATCGGTTGTGTACTTTTCGATTGCCTGTTGCGGTGTTTCTTGTAAATCATCTGGGTTCATAATACAACTCCTTGTATTTTTTCTTTTACCCATATATAGTGCCACAAACCAATCTTTCAAGACATAGGAACGAATGCCCTTGCCAGTGATATAATTATGTTCTAATATCACAGAAAAGGATGGATTACATGGCGCAATTTTCACAATCTGACATAGAACAAATTGAAAAACATGGTCTGACACAGGGGGCGATAAATCAACAACTGGATGACTTTGTTGCGGGATTCCCATTTGCTGATATTGTAGCGCCGGCGACGGTAAATAACGGTGTTCAGGAAATATCAGATAGTGTGTTTTCAGATTTTTATGATGCGCATGCAGATGAATATAAAATTGTAAAGTTTGTGCCGGCATCTGGGGCCGCAACGCGTATGTTCAAGGATTTATTTGAATATTTGTCCACTGATGTGATGAATAAAACAACCCAGATGGTTCTGGATAATTTGAACAAGTTTGCGTTTTATTCAGAATTGCAGACATTTTTACCGGCCAATCCGTCGAATCGCGATGTAATCGAATGTATAATTACCAATCGGGGGTTGGACTATGGTCATTTACCCAAGGGGTTGCTGAAATTTCATTCTTATGATGATTATGCGGCCACAGCGGTTGCGGAACACTTGAGCGAGGGGGCGCAATATGCCGCGTCCAATGGTGTGGTGAATATTCACTTTACAGTGTCGCCCGAACATATAAGTGGCTTTAAGGAGTTGTTGCAGGAAATCGTGCCGATTTATGAACGGCGTTGTGGGGTGCGATATAATATTGATTTGTCGGTGCAAAAATCCGCAACAGATACAATCGCGGTTAATCTTGATAATACACCATTTCGGAATGACGATGGAACATTGTTATTTCGGCCGTCTGGGCATGGGGCATTGATTGAAAATCTGAACGACATTGATGCCGATATTGTTGTTATCAAGAATATAGATAACGTTTGTCCGGATGCGGCGCGTGATGATACTGTGTTTGCCAAGAAATCGTTAGCGGGTATGGCGATAAAGATTCAACGTCAAATATTTGAATATCTGCGTGCGCTGGATGATGGGAACGCCAATATGTTGGATGTGAAGGAATTTATAAATAAGTATTTGGGTATCAGGGCAGGGGATGGTGTTAATGTTCGTGATGTGTTAAATCGGCCGTTGCGTGTGTGTGGGATGGTTCGAAATACAGGGGCGGCCGGTGGTGGACCATTCTGGACGCGTGATATGTCGGGGAATGTAAGTTTGCAAATTGTTGAATCCAGTCAGATTGCACCAGACCGGCAAGATATATTGGCCAAGGGTGAATATTTTAATCCGGTGGACGTGGTCTGTATGGTGCGTGATTATCGCGGGCAGAAGTTTGATTTGCCGGATTTTGTTGATCCGCAGACTGGGTTTATTTCTGAAAAATCCAAGGATGGACGGCCTTTGCGGGCGATGGAACGCCCAGGGTTGTGGAATGGTGCAATGGCGAAATGGAATACTGTTTTTGTTGCGGTTCCTGCCACTACGTTCACGCCGGCCAAGGTTATAACAGACCTGTTGACGCAGGCGCATCAGCAATCTGAATAAAAAATATGAAAACTTTACTTGACTTTTCTGTATTTTTATTATAAATTTGGGTTCGCTATTAATTAAAGGTAAGAGTATTATGCCACGTGTATGTAAAGTTACAGGTAAGAAAACAGAAGTTGGGATGAATGTTTCCCACTCTCATCGTCGTACGAAACGTACGTTCTTGCCAAATCTGCAAACATTAAAGTTCCACAGTGATATTTTGGGACGTGATTTTTCATTGCGTATTTCGACGGCTGGTCTGCGTACATTGACCAAACATGGCGGTCTGGATGCATATGTTATGTCCAAACCAGTATCACGTTTGACTGATGATATGGCGGCGATTAAGAAAGCCATTGAAAAGAAAGTCGGTAAACCAGCGGTACCTGCGAAAAAGCCAGTACACAAGGCGAATCGTAGCGCGCGCTTGGTAAAAAAAGTTGAAGCAAAACAGGCCGCATAATATTTGCGACTTGCGCTTTGGCCTTGTGGCGGAATTGGTAGACGCGCTTGACTCAAAATCAAGTTCTGCGAGGAGTGTCGGTTCGAGTCCGACCAGGGCCACCAAAATTTAAAATCCCCCAATCGGGGGATGTTTTCGTGGGTAGTGTAGGTGGCTAATGGTGGAAGCCACCTATTTGTCATACCGGCGCAGGCCGGTATCTATTGTTTTTATGTATTCATAGTTTTTAATATTCAAGCGCAAGAAGCATACAGAACGCAATGGATCCCCGCCTGCGCGGGGATGACGACGTTTTTTTAGTTTTTATCTCTGTTTTTTTATATTCACGCGCAAGAAGCATACAGAACGCAATGGATCCCCGCCTGTGCGGGGATGACGACGGTGTTTAAGTTTTTATCTCTTAAACATCGTTATACCGGCCTGCGTAGAGAGACGACGGTTTTATGCTAAAATCACACTTGCAAAAAAGTGCCAAAGGCGGTAAAATATATGGCGTACAAGATAAAAACAACTGCCGAATCCAATGGGAAGATTGTTGTCGGCAATATATTTAAAATTTTAATCCCAGATTTCTGCATTTTTATTCTCCCACTTTGTGCCGAATCTAAACGTCGGTTTGGGTGTTGTTATTGGTTCAATGTATTGTGGGCCCGCGTTGGCAATATATTGTACTGTGGAGACTGAAACAAATTCGAATACTTTATCGGGGTGTGCAGATCCGCGTTATGCGGTTTATAAAACGGGACGGGTTCCAACGTGTTTGACGTGCAGCAGCGGTTATAAACGTGTTTCAAGTACGGTAACTAATTTTATGAATGAATGTGATCTTGTAACGTATTCTTGTGAAGAGTGTGCGGGGTGCAGTGATTGTACGTCTGACACGTCTTGGTCAGCCGCAGGGACAGGGTATCAAAAGAAAACAACACGTACGTGTAATTGTGAAACATGTACCGAGTCAACATCGTATCGCTGTGCGGCGCGGTATTATGGCAGCAGCAGCAATGGTACATCGGGGTGTGTTTCTTGTCCGCCACATGGTAATGCGACCGCAAACAGTAATGCAGGCACCACCAGTGTTACCGGTTGCTATATCGGTACGGGGTGGACGTGGGATTTTTCAAATGATATAGGTTCGGGAACGGAACGGTTTTCGTCTGCGTGCTATTTCAGCATTTAAAAAAATCCCCATTTTGGGGATTTTTTAGTCTGCTTCGATGATAACCATTGCTATGCAATAATCATCTTGGTCGGATATCGACAGGTGTGTGCGTGCGGACGGGCCGGCAAATTCTTTTAATGCCGCCTTGGCACCACCGGCGATTAATAATTCAGGACGGCCGGCATCATTGTGAACCACAGATACATCAGAAAAGGCGATGTCGTCGCCGAAACCGGTGCCGATTGCCTTTAAAAATGCTTCGCGGGCCGCCCAGAAGTTGGCCAAATGCTTTTCCGAATTGGCGTTATCGTTGTCGGCATATTCCAGTTCTTTTTTTGTGAAGATGCGTTGTTTTTTAAATGCAGACCAGTCCAGAAAGCGGCCGCATTCAACCAAATCGATTCCTGTTCCAACGATCATGGATTTACTCCCTATTTGGTACATGTTGATATGCGCATACTAATAATATTTATCCGATTCGTGCAAGCATAAAATAATAATCCCCCAAAATATGGGGGATGGCTATTTATCACAGGTCTTTTTGTCGCATTCTGGCTTTTTGCCACAGCCGCCATCGTGAGTATTTGAACAGTTTTTACATTTGCCTGATTTGTTTTCTGATTTAGACATTTTTCTTCCTTTGTTTTTTGATTAATTTATGTCCGGACATAGATGATGATACATGTTGTTATGGGGTGGCGACAATACGCGTCTTTTCCCAAAAAAAGTGTTTGTATTTTTTATAATACTGGATTAATATCTGTGCGTTGTTCGGGGTGTAGCTCAGTCTGGTAGAGTACTTGCATGGGGTGCAAGGGGTCGCAGGTTCGAATCCTGTCACCCCGACCATAAAAATAAAAAATGGCGTTAGCCAGTTTTTTATTTTTATTACTTTTGAAAGATAATGTTCGGGTATGATTCAAAACGGCGATAAGTTTACTGTGTTTGACTTGCGGTCTTCTGTAAGAGAGGCAACGTCTGTTGATATGTGTCAACATGTGCATAATATTAAGAAAACGCCGAATGACTATGCAAAAAGATGTTTGAAACTGTATGCTGATGTGAAATCAAGTGCAGTTAATTTAGACCGGCAATTAAAAGATGCTGGGTTTAAAACCACGTATCGGTTTGCGCATGAATATAATATTGTGGGGCTGACCCCTGAACAGATAGTTTGTGATGCGTATAAATTAGAATATTTTTACAAATTGGCCACAGGTAACCCAAATATCAAGGTTGGGCACAAGGCGGCAGTTATGAAAATCTTTGATGATGCAGCGCGTGTTTCTTATTATTATGCGCAGTATATTTGGGCGGCCAATCCAATGGCGCGTTTTGACTATGCCGATAAGATACATATGTATCGGGATTGGGGAACGGTGTTGAATTTCTTGTTGGGGGTTGGATTCTTGTTTCATCCCAAAGATGTCTATGAATTTACAATGCGTCATAATGCCATTGATTTGGACGAGGCAGGGCGGCGTGAACTGTATGCGCGTCAGTTGACTTTTAAAAATTGGTGTATGAACAAGTATAATATTGATACGGGGTGTTTGGTGTTGTGCCAAGAACATCAGGACAAGTTGGCCAAGATACTAACACGCACAGATACGCCATATGCGTGGCAGTTGATTAAACGTGCAATGTGGCCGGTACGTCAGTACTAGTTTTGTGTGCCACAATTTTTCTGAATCATATTGGCGGTGTGCATTGATTGGGCGTAATCGCGTGCGGATGGGACGGCACATGGATCACAGTCGCGACGAATTTGTCCCGCGTGGCATGTAAAGGCAACGTCCATGCATATGCCATAGGTGCGTGTCGTAATCGTTTCGTTCATATATTTTTCAGCCATATCCCAATACCGTTGTGGTACCATTTCGGGATTGTATGCCCACATTTGGGCGACGGTGTTTATGGTGCGCTGGACACAGGGATCGGTGTTCTTGACGTGGGTAATTGGTGTGGTGATGTTGTTTGATGGATGTGGGTTGCTGTGTGAAATCATTACCCATGCGATGATTGTAATGCATACGCATACAACCAAGAATAATAAAATGTAATGGGCGATTGAAAATGCGCTGGTGTTGGTGCTGAATTTCTTGGCCATGATGTGTTGAATCCCCCTTTGTTTTTTTGATTGTATCACAGGGCAGGGGCCAATAGTACGGATTTTTATTCCCAGAAAATATTGCAAACGTCGAAAAATTGCGATATTATTATTCGCAAAGAAAACCAAAGGAGAATGTGATGTTTGTAACGGAAAAATTAAAGACATTCTCTTGGGTGAATGTTGGAAATCCAGATCACGAAGATTTTGAAAAATTGCAGACTGAATATAAAATTGATGAAGATACAATTTCTGACATTTTGGACCCAGATGAACAGCCACGTTTAGAAGTTGAAGATGACTATAAGGTTATAATTGTGCGTTTCCCGATTATTAATCGTGAAACAGATACGTTGTGGCATACGGAACCATTGTCGATTATTCTGTCGGCGAATCGGGTGATTACGGTTTGTCGCAAACGGTGTGATTTGCTGGATCGGATAAAAAAGTCTGAAAAGACATCGCGTGAAGAGTTTATTTTGAATATTATGTACTATATCGCGGAATCGTATCTGCGCATGTTAAAGGAATTGAATAAGCGCGTGTTGGCATCCAAGCGGGTTTTGCTGGAACGGATTCGCAAGAAAGAATTGTTGGATTTGTTAGAGGTTGAAAACAGTTATACCTTGTATATGGCGGGTATCAAGGGCAATGTCGCGGTGTTGGACAAGGTGGAAAAGATGCGCGGCTTTGTTAAAACGGACGAGGCCCAAGAACTGGCCGAGGATGCGCGTATTGAATTGGCACAGGCGACCGAGGTTGTGACGTCGTACAGTAAGATGCTGAAATCTATCAAGGAAACATTTGAAAGCGTCATTAATATGGATTCGAATACCAATATTAATCGTTTGACCATGTGGAATATTATCTTGGTCGTGCCAACGGTTATTGTTGGATACTATGGTATGAATATGAAGTTGCCATTTGCAGAACATGATATGGCGGCAACGGCAATATTTATTTTTATAATGGTGCTGCTGCTGGGGTTTGCAATGTTTGGTGCAATCCGCCGCAGGGTTGTTTGAAAATGCCGCCGTTTATGGCGGTTTTTCTTTCGTTATACCTGTGGGGCATTCGTTAGCGTTCGAACGGCGTGATACTTGTTCTCACGTACTCATTGTCGAACCCTTTGGTCGGGTTCAAATCCCTGTGTTGACACACAGTTAATAAAAAAATGCCGCACAAGGCGACATTTTCTTATTAATTCTGGCGCATCCAGAAGGATTCCCGCGGTATTTTTTCAAAATACCTGTGGGGCATTCGTTAGCGTTCGAACTGCGTTGTACTTGTTCTCACTTACTCATTGTCGAACCCTGTTGTTCGGGTTCAAATCCCTGTGTTGACACACAGTTAATAAAAAAATGCCGCACAAGGCGACATTTTCTTATTAATTCTGGCGCATCCAGAAGGATTCGAACCCTCAGTCTTCTGATCCGTAGTCAGATGCTTTATCCAGTTAAGCTATGGATGCAACGGATTGTTATTTTATACCTTTTTATTCCAAATGCAAGAAAAATATTACGATTTATCGTTGTTTGGGGTTTTTGTGGTACAGTTCGTTGTAATGCTGGCGGCAGACGGATTTGTAGTTGCTGTCCCCCAGTGCAAATTGATCACCGGCACGTATAACGTTGCCGTTTGCATCAAAACGCAGGTGGTGGGTCGCCAGCTTCATACAGCCGTCAATTTGACATGGGGAATCCATGCGGTGCAGTTTGGCGCCAACCTCGATCAGGCGACGTGATGCAGGGAAAATCTGTTCGTTGCTGTCCACCATCAGGCCATAGCACATGACAATTTTGTTTTTGCTGTCGGCAATATGTACCAGTGTATCGATGTCTGATGGGGTAAAGAACTGGACTTCGTCAACTAGGATTATTTTCGTGTCGGCGGCGGGCGCATATGTTTGCAGATTTGGCATTGCGGTTGCTTCACATTCCAGACCGATGCGTGATACAATTTTTTGTTGTGCAAAACGGTTGTCGAATGCGGGTTTGATAACTTCGACTTGATTATTGGTGTGTTTGAAATTATATGCGTTAATAATCAAGTTGGCGGATTTTGAACTGCTCATTACGCCATAGTGAAAATGCAGGTTTGCCATTTGTTTTACCTTTTGTCTTTACTTTATGTTCATAGATTCCAGTCGGGCAATGCGCTTTTCCACCGGTGGATGTGTGGACATCAGTCCCCCCAGTAATGCGCGTGGTAATGGGGTTGCGATAAATATAGATGCCATGGATTTTGTGTTGTTTTGGTTTGACAACGATGATTGACCGCTGATTTTACGCAGGGCCGATGCCAATGCGTCTGGGTTGCGTGTGATGTATGCGCCGGTGGCATCGGCGGCGTATTCGCGATTGCGTGATATTGCCATACGCAACAGTGGCGTGATAATGGCGTTAAATATAACAAAGGCCAACCAGACCATGACTAATACTGCCTGCATATTAGTGTTGTCTTTGTCGTTGTTGGATGTATGTGGGCGGTACATAATTGTGCGCATAATTATGTCAGCAATAAAGACAGTTACCCCAACACCGGTAATGACCAGCATGTCAAGCCGGATGTCGCGATTGCCGATGTGTGCCATTTCATGGGCAATTACACCAGATAATTCTGTTTTATCTAATTTCTTGATTATGCCGCGGGTCAGGGCGACCGATGCGTCGCGTGGTGTGCGACCAGTGGCAAAGGCGTTCAAGGCGTTGTCTTCGATAATATAAACGCGTGGCATCGGCAGGCCCGCCGCAATAGCAACGTTTTCAACACTGCGAAAGATTTCGCGATATTCTGGGTCGTCGGCTGATATTTCGTGGGCGTTTGCCGCATTTAGTATCATCGAATCGCCAAAGGCCCATGATATCAGCATCCAGATTGCGCATATAATCATTGTTGGAATTGCGACTGCGGTGGTGGTTTGCAGGGCGGTGGTGTAATCACTGACCAATAATACCAGCAGATAGGTTAGGGCAATAAATATCAATGGAAACAATAACACCAAGAAAAATGTTTGGATGTTATTGCGGCGGATGTGGTCATAGACTGTTTTTATTTGCGACATGGTAATTTATTCCTGTTGGGATGATTAATAGCAGATTTTTTATTGCCCGTCATGAAAAATATTTGCGGTTGTGTGATGCTGGGTATGATATAATGCCATGTATGAGGTATGTGGGCGTACTTATTGCTGGGGTTTATGTGGTGTCTGGGGCCGTTGCAGGGCCAGATGGTGCCATGGTGCGCGCAGCAAAAAGTTTTTTAAGTCCGCAAAAATTTCCCAGTACGTTTAATGATTTGTCGTTTTCGGAACGTGTTGATACCTTGGCAGAGGGGTATGAGCCATGGGAAACCGAGTATGATTCGTCTGGTCGATGTGTACGTGGATGTGCG
This sequence comes from Alphaproteobacteria bacterium, assembly GCA_017451625.1. GTDB lineage: Bacteria > Pseudomonadota > Alphaproteobacteria > Rs-D84 > Rs-D84 > Enterousia. The sequence continues at coordinate 14,853 of JAFTNY010000022.1, read as the reverse complement.
TATGTGGGGATGAACATCGAAGATGAATTAAAGATGATGCAACGGCAGACGAACAAGGTTGTGGCTGATTTGCGAAGCGCGGGGTATTTGTCGGGTGGTGCGACCAGTGCAGTGGCCAGTGGGACGCAGCCGTCGGTCGCGCCTGTGCCGCCAACTGTGATGCCGGTGATGTTGCCACCCAATAAACCGGCACCGGCGCAAAACGAATCGGTTCATGCGGGCGGTGCGTCTGGGACGACTACAGTGTCATCGGGTGCGGTTGGTGATATTGTTGAATCGGTGTCTTGTTCGCCGCGGCATTCTGGGATTCCAACAGGGCAGGTTATTCCATTGGGCGAACCGGTGCAGGGGCGGCCCGCGATTACATCGCCGTTTGGGCGGCGGCGTCATCCAAAAACAGGAAATATGCATAACCATGGGGGTGTTGATTTAGGCGTACCACGTGGGACCGCAGTATTTGCGACGGCCAATGGTCGTGTATCAAATGTCTGGACCGATAATACATGTGGGCGCGGTATCAAGATTGCACATGGTGGTGGTTATGAAACATTGTTCTGTCATCTGGATTCGCAGCAGGTTCGCATTGGTGATAATGTGGCGGCCGGATGTATGATTGGGATGTCTGGGAATACAGGGCGCAGTACGGGACCACATCTGCATTATGAAATTAGGCAGGATGGTATAAAAATTGATCCTGTGCCATTAATGGGACGTTGATTTTTGTTGTTTCTTGAACTTTACGGAAAAACTGCCGTTATTTATTGGGGAATAGGATATGATGTATGGGGTCAGAATGCTGGCGGTGGCCCACTGTGGAAATTTCTGGCGCAGGATTCCACTGGCCCCAGTGATGATGGTGGCGGTGCGTGTGCCGGACTGGGCCAATGTTAAGATTGCGGCCCATGCCTGTTCTTCGGTAAATTGATGCAGATCCAATGTTGCGTGTGCCGATGGTGGTGGGGGGGTGGTCGGAATGCGCCGCGACAGGCGCAGTTCAGAACGTACCGCACGACGTGTGTCGGTGTCGTTGGGGGTAAAGTCGATGCCCACCATTTTTGCGATGTCTTGGTCTGTTAATTGTTTCATAATAATGATGATAGAACTTATTTTGACAAATGCAACATTAATGGGCGCGTTCAAATACCAATACGCGTTCGATGTCCATCAGATCGCGCGAACTGCGTACCAAATTCCAACCATGACGGATGAATATGTCTTTGATGTCTGGGCCCTGATCAATGCCAATTTCAAGGTAAATTTTGCCGTCGTCCGCCAACCATTGTATGGCGTTCTGGGCGATTGATTTATATGCCGCCAATCCGTTGTCTGGGGCGTACAGGGCCATTGCGGGGTCGTGTGTGGCACCGATGTCGACACGCGTGTCATTGGGGGCAATGTATGGTGGGTTTGATACAATGATGTCGAATTTTTGGTTGAATTTATATGGAAAATCAAATGATGCGCGAACTGTTTTGATTTTTGTGGTCAGTTGCAGGTCGCGAATGTTTTTACGTGCAACACGCAGCGCGCGACGTGATTTATCAACCGCAACGCCAGATGCATCACCCAGATTTTTTACCAATGCACAAATAATGCATCCGGTACCTGTACCCAGATCCAGAATTTTTGGGGACTGATTATTGTGGGCATCATTCAGTACGGCAGATACCAATGTTTCTGTGTCGGGACGTGGGTCCAGTGTGTGGCGATTTGTGTAAAATTTTATTCCATAAAACCATTTTTGATGGATTATTTTTGCCACAGGAACACCGCGGCGCAACAGGTGTGCCATCCATAACACGCGGATTTTTGATGGATGTTTTATGTTTTCTGTAATGATGCGGGCGGCACGAATACCACCTGCTGTTTGTAAGATTGTGAACGCTTGATTTATTTCCATAAAGACATTATAATCGGCGGTATGAAAAAAGCAAAAAATATTATGAATGCAACTAATCTGACGCGTTTGGTTTTGGCGTTGGCGGTGTTGTTAAGTTTAGTTGCGGTGTTCTTGGTGGCGACCAAGCGGACACCGGCCCAGATGCGTGGTGGTGTGGCAAATGAATGCCGTTCTGTGGTAATGGTGGCATCGGGTGATACGTTGTCGAAACTGTTGTTGGAACAGGGGTTGACACACAATGATGTTAATGCGGTGGCCAAGGTGCTGAAGGCCGACGCGGATATTTCAACCTTGCGTGCAGATCGTGATAAATTGGAATTTGTGCGCGCACATGATGATGCGCCTGTGTCTAAAATTGTTGTTATTCCATCGCCATGGCGTCAGGTTGAATTGACATGTAATGAATCAGGGGCGTGGGACTGTAAAACAGTTGATGTTGAACGTGATACGCGTGCGGTCTATAAATCTGGTGAAATTTTGGACGGCGACAGTTTCTATCTGGCAGGACAACGTGCGGGAATCCCCGCGGGAATTTTGGCAGATGTGTATGATTTGTTGGCCTTTGAAATGGACTTTGAACGTGATGTTCGTGCAGGACAGAAGTTTTCTGTGCTGTATGAGGAAAATTTTTCCGAAGGGCAAAAAATCGATAACGGACGTGTTTTGGCCGTCGCGTTCGAGGCACTGCGTGGCAATGTTCAGATGTATCGTTTCAGAAAGTCAGATGGGACAACTGGCTATTATGATGCCGAAGGTAATGGGGCGATAAAATCATTGAAGCGTACACCGATTAATAATGCCAAGGTTACCAGCAGTTTTTCGAAAAAGCGCAAGCATCCAGTTCTGGGATTTACGCGTGCGCACAAAGGTGTTGATTTCCGCGCATCAACCGGTACGCCGATTCCAGCCGCAGGGGCAGGGCGCGTCGTTGCACGCAGTTATAATCGTGGGCATGGGAACTTTGTAAAGATACGTCATAATGGATCGTATGAAACACTGTATGCCCATATGTCCAAGTTTGCCAAGGGGGTTAATGTTGGAACAACCGTTCGTCAGGGGCAGACAATCGGATATGTTGGTTCAACGGGTATTTCAACAGGGCCACATTTGCACTATGAAATTATCAAAGACGGTGTGCATGTGAATCCAATGACGGTAAAGTTGCCTGCGATTAGTAATCTGGGTAAAGAGGATAAAAAGAAATTTATTGAATACCGCAAGATACTGGATGATGGTATTAAACAGTTAGAAAAGAATCCGTCTTGGTTTATTCAGTTGTAAATAAAAAATCCCACAAATGTGGGATTTTTTACATCTGTCTGGTTGATAAGAAAGCCCCATAATGGGGCTTGGTTATTGACTAGGCGGCTTTTTTTGCACCCTTGGATTCGGCCTTTATTTCAATGGGTGGTTTTTTGCCGTTGACAACGTCAGCGTCGATGACAATTTCTGCCAAATCTTCTTGGTCTGGGGCATCGAACATTGGTTGCATCAGTACGCGTTCCAAGATGCTGCGCAGACCACGTGCGCCGGTCTTGCGGGCAACAGCCATTTTTGCAATCGCGCGCAGGCCATCGTCGGTAATGTTTAATTTTACTTTGTCCATTTCCAACATCGCAGTGAACTGTTTTACGACGGCATTTTTAGGTTCTGTTAAGATTTGAACCAATGCGTCTTCGTCCAGTTCTTGTAATGTGGTAATTACAGGTAAACGACCGATTAGTTCAGGAATAATGCCGAACTTTACCAAGTCTTCGGGTTCGACCTGTGATAAAAAGTTCTTGTTTTTACGTTCTTCGGCGGATTCAACGTGTGCGCCAAAACCGATGCCACGACGTTCGCATGTGCGGTTGCCGATAATTTTGTTCAGGCCATCAAACGCCCCGCCGCATATGAATAAAATCTTGCTGGTGTCCAGTTGAACGGTGGCTTCGCCTGGGTGTTTGCGACCTGCGCCACCGGCAGGAACATTGGCGACGGTGCCTTCGATTAATTTTAGCAGGGCCTGCTGAACACCTTCGCCAGAGACATCACGTGTCAACGATGGGTTTTCGGATTTGCGTGAAATCTTGTCGATTTCGTCAATATAGATAATGCCACGTCCAGCACGTTCTACGTCAAAGTTGGCATTTTGCAACAGACGTGTCAGAACACTTTCAACGTCGTCGCCGACATAGCCGGCCTCGGTCAATGTGGTGGCATCTGCGATTGCAAATGGAACGTCCAGAATACGCGCCAAGGTTTGGGCGAACAGTGTTTTACCCGTCCCAGTTGGGCCAATTAGTAATACGTTGGATTTTTGAATTTCAACGTTTGATGTTGTTGCAACAGAATGTCGTTTGTAATGATTATATACCGCAACCGACAGTGTGCGTTTAGCGGTTTCTTGACCGATGATGTATTCGTTCAAGAAATTATAAATCTGGCGCGGTGTGGGCAGTTTGGCAGCATCAGTGCTGACCTGACGGCGGTTGTCATCTGCCATGATGTCGTTGCACAAGTTTATGCATTCATCACAAATGCATACATTGCGACTGCTGACCAGTTTTTTTACTTCGTATACTGCTTTGCCACAGAAACTGCAAAATTGCTGATTGTTTTCTGGGGTTGGTGTTTTTTCATCACTCATAACATACTTCCCTGCAGATAATTATTTGCGTTCAAGAATACCGTCAATCAGACCGAATTTTTTCGCTTCGTCTGGGCACATCCAGTTGTCGCGTTCCATCGCGTCAAACAGTTCTTTTTCTTTGCGACCAGTAAATTCAGCCATCTGTTTAATCAATGTCTGTTTGTTTTTCTGGTACTGTGCCATTTGAATTTCCATGTCTGTAATTTGACCCTGTGCGCCGGCCAGTGGTTGGTGTATCATTATTTGAGTGTTGGGTAAAACAAAACGTTTGCCACGTTCACCCGCCGCCAACAGAACCGACCCCATAGATGCCACCAAGCCCATACCGATTGTTGAAACAGGTGCCTTGATATACTGCATTGTGTCCATAATCGCCCAGCCGGCAGATACGTCGCCCCCAGGGGAATTGATGTATACAGAAATGTCTGCGTTTGGATTTTCAGATTCTAAAAATAATAACTGGGCAACAATACTGTTTGCCATTGTTGGTTCAATTTGACCGTTTATCATGATGATACGATCGCGCAACAGGCGCGAATAAATATCAAATGAACGTTCGCCACGTGGCGATTCTTCGATAACCATTGGAATTAATGCCATAATACAAAATCCTTTATTTTATGTGAAATTATACCACACTTAAACCCGATTCGCGAATTTATCATATATATATGTATTTTTTTTGAAATTGCAACTGTTCGCGACCCTGATTTGAATAAAACAAATCCCCCTGTTGTGGGGGATTTTGTTATCACATTACAAAGTCTTCGCCCAGATAGACCTTTTTTACCATTTCATCTTGGACGATTTCGGGGGTTGTACCATGTTTTAAGATTTTTCCATCGTGCAGTACATAACTGCGATCGGTAATACCCAGTGTTTCACGTACGTTATGGTCGGTAATAATTACGCCCAGACCACGATTTTTCAGTTGTGATACCAAACTGCGGATTTCATTTACTGCAATCGGGTCAATGCCGGCAAAGGGTTCGTCCAGCAAAATAAATTTCGGGTCGTTGGCCAGTGCGCGTGCAATTTCAACACGACGACGTTCACCCCCAGACAGGGCGGTGGCCGGACTGCGTCGCAGGGATGCAATAGAAAATTCTTCGAGCAGGGAATCCAATTTCTTTTTACGTTTTTTGCGGTCTGGTTCAACAACTTCCAGAATTGCCATAATATTTTGTTCAACCGTCAGGCCGCGAAAAACACTGTTTTCTTGGGGCAGATAGCCGATGTGCAGACGTGCGCGTTGATAAAATGGCAGGTGGGTTATGTCCTGAGAATTTAAAAATATCTGGCCGCCGGTGGCAGATAACTGGCCGGTAATGCAGTAAAATGCAGTGGTTTTACCAGCACCGTTGGGCCCCAACAGGCCAACCGATTCGCCTTGTCTGGCCTCTAATGATATATCCTTGATAACCATACGTTTGCCGTATGATTTTGATAAGTGTTGAATGCGCAGTACAGATTGTTTCATAGTCGTATCACCAATTCGTTTGTGCGTAATTTGTCGCCGTTGCTGGAATCAACGCGTACGTCGCCAGTTAATGTTATTGTTTTGTTTTGGCGGTTGTACCGACCACGACGGGCGGTTATGTTGTCTGTGGTGCGGGTGCCGTTGGTTGTGCGATTGACCGTACCAGAAACAGTATCCAAAAATATTATGTCGGGATTGTCGTATTCTTGATAACCGGTGTTGGCGCGTATTTTAAACGGTTCGCCGTTCTTGTCGGTGCCAACAAATGATGCGCCAGACATTTTAAACTGATTACTGACGATGTCGGTCATGTTTATGGCCGATATTGGTGTCCATAATATCTGCTTGGTAAACAGGGAACCGGCGACCAATGCGGCAACCATCACCAACCCCCAGCCGGTGAAAAAAAACTGCCACAGGCGTTTAAGCCGTCTGTGTTTTGTGAAAATAATAAAATTACGTTTATCTTTGTGCACATCTGCAGTGTAGCGTTTCATTTATGAAAATGCAATTTTTATATTTGTTAGGTCTGGTTTTTGTGCTATAATGCCAGATAAGAGAGATGAAGAAAACTTGGCTGTTTTTTATTTGTGGTGTATTTATGGCGCAAAATGTGGCCATGGGGGCGATTACTATTAAAAAAGCGGCCCCCGTTTCGACCAAGCAAACGTCTGTGGCAGATACAGGGGCCAGTTTGGTGCCAACTGTGTTGGGGCTGGTTAGTAATATTCAACAATTAACGCAGAAACAAAAGGCCTTGACGGCAGAGTGCAGTCCAACCACACAAGAAATCGATTTCGTTAACGCGACGGTTAAAGAGTGGGCGAAAACAGGTGCGTCTACGGCGAATGAGGTGCAGACGGCGTTGGGAATGAAGCGTTGTTCGTCGCCAAGTGGTGGGTATCAGGCGTCTGTTCGGGTGTCGGCAGGGACGGATGCGGATGAAATGATTTGTTATGACTATTTTGATGATAAAGATATGGTCTGGTTTCAATTCCCAAAGGTGGTAAAGACGTATTATTGTACGGACGGTTCGTTAAGTGGGTGCAGTGAAAAAAACAGACAAGAAGTGTCAAATATATATGATGTCTTTAATTTGGTCGATTTTGTTGAGGCGGATTATACACCGGCCGAGGCAACAATGGCTGCAAAATTGATTTCCAAAATTGAACAATGTTCGTATTCAAAATTAAATGCCAAGAAAAAGGCGATGTGGGGTGAATTCTTGGTTGATACAATCGGCAGTGTTGGGCAGAAAACGAATACAGCGGCAATTATGCAGACGGTTGGCGGTGTTGCCAACAGTGGTGGTATGGGGGCATTGCAATCGCTGGGTGGGATTGCCAGTCAGTTTATGGACAGATAATGCGGTGGTGTGAACGCAGGTGTGGCGTTTTTCTGCTTTACTAAATATATGAAAAATCGTATAATAATCGAGATTAGTTTAAAGAAGGGAAGACAGATGCAAAAAAAATCTTGTGCGGCGACATGGGTTATTTCACGTGTGTTGATGGCAATGGGTGTGGTTGCGTTGGCGGCCTGTGCGCGTTCGGGGGGTGATGCCGAATATATAGGTGTGGCATCGACACCAACGGTGGATTATGTGGAATCTTTGGATGTGTATTCTGCACCGCATCAGGATTCTTTCTTGAATCAGTTGGCGATGAATTATCGGTCGTATGCGATTTATAATGCACGCACCAGTGGCTATGCCGATATGGGTGAATTGTTTGCAAACAAGGCGGTTGCGGCGTTTAGTGGCGATGTGCCGTTCCCAGAATCGTTGGAAAATTGGCCGGTGGAAAATGAACAAGAAGCGTTCGATTTGTATACGGCGTACAATGAACTGATGGAACAGTTAAAGAATGATGCATCGTATGTTAATCCAGAACTGGCAGCCGAAGCACAGGCAAAGTTTGATTGTTGGCTGTCGGCATCGGCCAGTGGACAGATTGCAACCGCAAATCAGTGCCGCGACAGATTCCAGAAAACAATGACGGCATTACGCGATTGTCATGGTGGCAAAATTGTCAGAAAGCGTTCTGAATTGGTGGAAATGCAGCAGGAAAAAACGGTTGTTGCAAATGGCGATATGACGGTTGAAACCACAACAACACAGCGCAGTGCAGGGAACTATTACCCAGATACGCGTAATATGGCATCTATGTCAGGGGCGGGGCAGGCACGTGAAGGTGTTATTATTGTTAATAATGTCAATGTACCGGAACACTTGATTAAGCCAGAACCAGTACAGCCGATGATATTTAACCAAAATATTTATGGTGGCGACAAGACCGCGACAGATAACAGTGTCAGAAACAGCAATAATTCCAGTGCGGTTGATTGTCCACATGGTGAAACAAACTGTGTGCAGCAACCTGTGGTTGTAAATTGTCCACAGGGCGCGACAAATTGTCCAGAGGCACCATCTGTGGCAGTTATGGTGACGGAAAAAGAACCACCGATGATTGCAGATGAATTGGTTACACGCGAAGAATTTATCAATATGATGATGGCGATGCGTGCGGAATTGGCGGCAATTAATTCACGACTGGATCAGTTGCAGGCGGCCGCCGGTGAAAAGACCATGATTAAGGTCCAGCAGATTCCGTTGGAACCAACACAGCATGTTATGGAAGAAGTGTTTGAAATCCGCTTTGATTTTAACAAGGCAACGATTAAGCCGGAATATCAGGAACTGATTCAACAGTTGGTTGCCGCAACACAAGAAAACAAGAATATCAAGATCTCTGTAGTTGGGCATACGGATACGTCTGGGACAACAAATTATAACTATGCGTTGGGTGGACGTCGTGCAGATGCAGTACAGAAAATGCTGATTAAGTATGGAATCCCAGCCAGCCAGATTGTTGCGGTGTCGGCCGGTGAAGAAGATTTGGCAGTGCCAACACCTGATAATACGCCAAACGCGGCGAACCGTCGTGTGCGCGTTGTGAAAGAAGTTCATTACACCGAAGAACCAAAGCCGATTCCGATGGAAATTTCTGTTGAAGAATATTCGGCGGAAACATGTGGTGAATATGGCTGTGAACAGTGATGATGTGTTCTAATAAGACTTGACAAAAAGTTTTTGTTAGTATATATTGACCTGTGTCAGAGAGATGTTTTGTTGAAAGAGGCATTTGAAATGACTGATATGGTAAGTAAGTTTAACGTCGGCATTGATTCCCTGCAACAGGGGGGCAAGGCCCATGGTTTTAAGAAAGGTGCAGAAGCCGTTAATTTGGCGGCAATATTTCAGGCGCGTGGTATTACCTTTGGGGCGACGGACATCACTGGGAACGAAAAATAATTTTTGTTCAAAAAGAAAATTGGGAAACCACAGATTTGTTTTTTTCTGTGGTTTTCTTTTTTGTTTTTGTCGGGTGTTGATGACTTTTGGGTTATAGTTAAAACTCTGATTGATTTTTCTTAAGTTTTGTGATTTAATTCTGGGTGATGACAAGAGATTGTCGTTGGGGCATCTAAACCTCGGATTCTACGCGCCTGAGATAAGGTGATATTTATCTCCAAACCGGTTGGTTTGGAGTTGTGTGAATATATCGAATAAGCACAGCAATCTCGTAGAATATTGTTTAGAAGCTCCAAACCACCTATTAGGTACTTCCTTTTTGGTGGTTGTTTTGTATTACAAAGGAGCAAACAAAATGGAAGAAACATTAACAGCGGCAGAGGCCATAGGGGCTTTTTTTGCGCTGTTTGTAGTCATAGGTATTTATTTGTTGCCTACGATAGTGGCCCTTTGTCGCAGGGCTTATTACAGTGTTGCGACAACTGTTATAAATGTCTTTTTTGGTTGGACTTTTTTTGGATGGGTGCTGGCATTGCTGTTGGCGTGTATGAATGAACCCAGAAGAAATAACCAACAAATAGTCATAACGCAGGTCGTGGGCGATAAAAACACAACAAATAGACATAAACAAAAGGATGAACAAGATGACTGAAAGTAAAAAAGATTATCCAAAAGGAATGTATAACACGTTTTCACACCCCGTTAGAAATGGTTTGTTGCTGGGTGGGGGTGCGGCGTTGTTCATAGGGGCATTGCCTGTATTTATTGTAAGTATTGTGGGTTATCAATTACACAAACATGTTTGGCAACAGAAATATAACAATCCGCCAAAATTAGATGATGTTTTTCAATATTTTTTGTGTATGAGTTTGGCGGCTTTGGTCGTGTGGTTTTTTTCAGTAGTATTTTTGTTAAGTGTATAAAAAAGCCCCAATGGGGCTTTTTTATAACTTTACGCCGTATTTGCCGCGGTTGATAGGGCGATAGGATAGGGCCTCGGCCAGATCGGGCATTTCGATGTTTTCAGAACCGCGCAGGTCTGCGATTGTTCGTGCCAATCGTTTTATACGGTTATATCCACGTGCAGACATTCCCATCTTTTCGGCGGCGGTGTTTAAAAATGTAGTTAATTCGTCGGATAGCGCGGCAAATTGTTCCAGTTCTGCACCGTCCAGCGTGGCGTTGACTTTGCCTTGTCTGGTTATCTGTCGGTCGCGCGCGGCAACAACACGTGCGCGTATTTCGGCACTGGTTTCGCGTGGTTCGTCATCGCATGTCATTTCCCATGGGTTTACTGCATCGACATCAACATGTAAATCGATACGGTCCAACAGCGGGCCCGAGATTTTGTTTTGATATGCCTCGGCACATCTGGGGGCGCGCGAGCAAGACATTGCGGCGTTGCCCAAGTGGCCGCATGGACATGGGTTCATTGCCGCAATCAGTTGAAAACGTGCCGGATATGTGGCATTGCGACGCGCGCGTGAGATTAAAATACGGCCAGATTCCATTGGTTGGCGTAATATTTCAAGTGTGGCGCGATTGAATTCGGGTAATTCGTCCAGAAACAGCACGCCGTTATGCGCCAGTGATATTTCCCCAGGGCGTGCATCAGAGCCGCCACCGGCCAATGCAACGGGGCTGGATGTGTGGTGTACGCTGCGAAAGGGGCGCGTAGACATTAAACCGCGTGTACCCAGTTCGCCAGCGATTGAGTAAATGGTTGATGTTTCTAGTATTTCTGATGCGGTCATATCTGGCATAATTGTTGGCAGGCGTGATGCCAACATTGTTTTGCCGGATCCTGGGGGGCCAACCATTAGCATTGCGTGTCCACCTGCGGCGGCAATTTCCAGTGCGCGTTTGGCGGCGGCCTGACCATGAACCTCGGCCATGTCCAGTTTTGACTGTGAATTTGTTTGTGGTGCGGTTAAATCGGGCAGGGGTAATATTTGTGTGCCTTTGAAATGATTTATTAACTGCAGAACATGAAAGGGGGCCAATATGTTTGTGTGGCCGGCCCATCGGGCCTCGGCCCCTTGGTCGCCGGCGCAAATAATCCCCAGATTGTGGGCGTTGGCCCAGACACTGGCCGGCAGGACCGCGTCTGTTTTTACGATTGTGCCGTTTAGTCCAACCTCGCCCAAGATGACGTATTTTTCCAGTTCGGTTTCGGGCAGGACGCCGATTGCGCACAATATTCCGCACAATATCGGCAGGTCAAAGTGTGAACCACTTTTTTCAACGTCGGCCGGCGACAGGTTTACGGTTAATCGCTTGGGCGGCAGGGACAGGTTCAGTGATGATAATACGTTGCGAATGCGTTCTGCGGATTCTTTGACCGCACGATCGGCCAGACCAATGATGTTGAATTCTGGTTTTGACAGGCCTGATGACAACTGTACTTGAACGTCAATCGGGGTTGCGTCCATGCCATTGAATATGATTGATTTCAAAGATATCATGTGTGCATATTAAAACTTGAATTAAAATTGTGCAAGTTATAATATACCCATAACAGTCAAAGGAATTTTATATGCCAGCCAAGAATAAAAATACCGCGCGTGAATGGTTTAATACGATTTTCTATGGGGCGTTAATTGCCATCGTTTTTCGCAGTTTTTTGTTGGAACCTTTTAATATTCCGTCGGGGTCGATGATTCCGACACTGCATGTTGGTGATCATATCTTTGTGGAAAAGTGGGCGTATGGTTATTCGCGTTATTCTTTCCCGTTTGGTTCGTGGAAATTATGGGATGGACGTTTTTGGGCCACAGAACCAGAGGTGGGAGATGTCGTAGTTTTCCGCAATCCGGCCAATGAATCACAGGACTATGTAAAACGTTTGATTGGTCGTGCGGGTGATAAAATTCAGATGATAAATGGTCGACTGTATATCAATGATGTTCAGGTGCCACGTGAAAATCCACGACCATATGTTGTGGCAATGTTGCCAAAGTCAATGCGCAGCGTTGGTTATTACAAAGACGATATGTCAATCAAGGGGAATAAAATCTGGATTGATAATCAGCCCGCAGAATATAACTATACGATTGAATATAAACCTGATGATTTTTGTCATATGTACAGTGGCGCGTGTGGGGTCTTTAAAGGGACCGAGTATACCGAGACCCTGCCAAATGGTGTGCAGCACAGTATCATAGAATTTAGTGATGAAGCGCATTTTGATAATACAGAGGCGTTTGTTGTGCCGGAAAATCATTTCTTCTTTATGGGGGATAATCGCGATAACAGTGGCGACTGTCGTGGTGTTGTTGGTTTTGTGCCACGTGATAATGTCTTGGGGCAGGTGTGGTTTGTGTGGTATTCACATAATTACTATGCGCCGATGTTGGCCCTGTGGTCGTGGGGTAATAAAATGCGGTGGGACCGCTTTGGAATGGGTATAAATTAAAAATATGAGAAAATTGAATTATAATTTTAAAGACAAGGGTTTGTTTGATTTGGCCTTGGTGCAGAGTGGGGTCGATTCGGTACATAATAATGAACGATTGGAATTTATTGGCGATCGTGTGTTGGGATTAAGCGTGGCGGGGTTGCTGTATGAAATGTATCCAAATGAATCCGAAGGTGAATTGGCGCGACGGCATGCGATGCTGGTATCGACCGAGACGCTGGGGCGTGTGGCGCGTGAATTTGGATTGGATAAGTTGGTGCGACATGGACATATGACGGCGGGTCGTGTGCAGCATGTGCTGGCCGATGCGATGGAGGCAGTATTTGGCGCCATTTATTTGGATGGTGGCTTTGATGTGGCGCAGTCTGTGATTGTTGATGTGTGGCGTGATCTGGCGGCGATGGACGTGGTGGCCCCCAAGGATCCCAAGACGGCACTGCAAGAATTTGTACAGCAGGCAGATTCTGGGAACCTGCCGGTGTATGAATATTTGGAGCCGACTGGTGCGTCGCACAGCCCGACATTTAATGTACGTGTGTCAGCGATGGGGCATTCTGCGATGGGGGTTGGCGCATCAAAGAAAGCCGCCAGTATTGCCGCGGCGGACGCTTTGTTGAAAATACTTGCAATTTAGGTATTTGGGATTTAAAATCGGCACAGAAATAAACACAAGGGACGAAGATATGTTTTCAATTTTATTGGTTTTGTTAATCATTGATGCGATTTTGATGATTGGTTTGATTTTGTTGCAGAAATCCGAAGGGTCTGGTATGTCGGGATCGTCTGCGGCATCAATGTTTGGTGGTGCGTTAACTGGGGCGGCGGCTGGTAATTTCTTGACACGTGCGACCGCGTGGTTGGCGACAATCTTTTTCGTGTTGTGTGCGGCATTGGCACTGGTGTCGGCCAAGTCGAATATGGCTGTTCAGCAAAGTGGGTTGCGTCAGGAAATAATTTTGCAAGAAAATGCGGCGTCGGCAGAAGCACCAACTGAAGTTCCGGCCGAGGGCCCAGCGGCACAATAATTAAAATCCCCCGATTGGGGGATTTTTTAGTGGTTAGTGGTTGTATCCGCCTATTCGTCATACCGGCGCAGGCCGGTATCCATTGTTTTTATGTATTCATAGTTTTTAATATTCAAGCGCAAGAAGCATACAGAACGCAATGGATCCCCGCCTGCGCGGGGATGACGACGGTGTTTAAGTTTTGTCTCTTTAATAAGTATCGTCATACCGGCCTGTGCGGGGGTGATGACATTTTTATATTTTTTATCTCTTCAGCACCGTCATACCGGCGCAGGCCGGTATCTGTTGTTTCGTGTATTCATAGTTCTTGATATTCAAGCGCAAGGAGCTGCCAGAACGCAATGGATCCCCGCCTGCGCGGGGATGACGACTGTTTTTGATTTTTTTTCTCTTAAATCCCTGCGTGGGGGAACGACGTTTTTATGCTAAAATCACACTTGCAAAAAAGTGCCAAAGGCGGTAGAATATATGGTGTACAGAAGAAAAATAACTGCCGAATCCAATGGGACGATTGTTATCGGCAAAATATTTAAAAATTTAATCCCAGATTTCTGCATTTTTATTCTCCCACTTTGTGCCGAATCTAAACGTCGGTTTGGGGTTGGCAATGTTCGTGGGAACAACATATGCCGCAACGTATAATTGTGGTTATGACTGTGAACGGATTAATGACAGTGACTATGTGTATTTTGAAAGTGCGAACGGGTATGGGTATAATTGTGGCGGATATGCAAATTCTGTTTCACCTGAAGTAATATACGTCAGCCATGGCGAAACATTAGAAACAGCGACAAGTTCTGCATTATATTATTGTTGTGATGATGGCTTTGGCTCAGATGGTTATTGGATTGAGTTCCCATATGGCAGTATTCCCAGCGGTAATTCATGTGCAAATACCTATACATGGATATCATTAGGATCGAATAAGTATTGTCAGGCAACTAATACAGGAACATGGGAATGGTGTGCAGGACACCGCAGCTCTGGTATACTTAGTTATGCCGATGGAGGTGAGTGTGTTTATAGTTCGGGGACGTGTTCTACATTTACCCACTGTGGCGCAGGATACTACAAAAACGGCAGTG
>JAFTNY010000021.1 GCA_017451625.1 Alphaproteobacteria bacterium | reverse complement strand
GAATTTCTGCAGCGCGTTCAAATTACAAATCTTCGTCCGCACGCACCATTTGTTGGGTCAGTTTTTTTATCTCGCGGCTTAATGATTCTGTATACATAACCCCACCAGACTTATCATACACAAATCGTCGTGCCTTGTCAGTCTTTTCTTGTTTTTCACCAACCTCGGCAAAAATGGCTTTGGACACAGTGGTCGGTACAATACCATGCTCTGTATTATACGCCATCTGCTTGGCACGTCGCCGCGCAGTTTCATCCAAGGCCGCCTTCATAGAATCTGTAATTTTATCGGCATACAAAATCACCCGACCATTTGCATTACGTGCAGCGCGTCCGATTGTCTGAATCAAACTGCGTGTTGAACGCAAGAACCCTTCTTTATCCGCATCCATAATGGCCACCAATTCACACTCTGGCACATCCAGCCCTTCGCGCAGCAGGTTAATCCCAACCAATACGTCAAACTTGCCCATACGCAGTTCACGCAACAATTCAATACGTTCCAACGTTTCAATATCGCTGTGCAGATATTTTGCCCGCACCCCATTTTCATTCAGGTAATCTGTCAACTGTTCCGCCATTTTCTTGGTCAGTGTGGTCACCAACACACGCCCAGACACACCCTTGACCGCCCCCAGCAAATCATCAACCTGATGCGCTGTCGGGCGCACTTCACAAATCGGATCCAACAGTCCCGTCGGACGAATAACCTGTTCAGAAACAATTCCGCCTGCCTGATCCAGTTCCCACGTTGCCGGTGTTGCAGACACAAAAATTGTCTGTGGGCGCAACGCATCCCATTCATCAAACGTCAGCGGTCTATTATCAATACATGCCGGCAATCTGAACCCATACTGGGACAATGTCTCTTTACGCGCCCTGTCCCCACGACTCATTGCACCAATCTGCGGCACTGTCACATGGCTTTCATCAATAAACAACACTGCATCCTGTGGCAGATATTCAAACAACGTCGGCGGCGGTTGCCCTGCGGCACGTCCAGACAAATACCGCGAATAGTTTTCAACCCCACGACATGTCCCTGTGCTTTCCATCATCTCGATATCAAAGTTCACACGTTCCCGCAGACGCTGTTCTTCGACATACTTCATATTTTCATGAAAGTATTCTAACCTTTCCTTTAAATCCGCCCGAATTTGTGTCAATGCCTGCAAAACACTGGGCATCGGTGTCGCATAGTGCGTATTTGGATAAACCACCACCCTGTCTAACTTCTTTAACTTGGCCCCCGTCAGGGTATCAAATTCCCAAATTTCTTCTATTTCATCGCCCCAGAACGATAACTTCCACGCCCTGTCCATTGCATGCGACGGAAAAACATCCAGTGTATCACCCCGCACACGAAAATCACCACGCGCAAATCCCACGTCATTGCGTTTATATTGAATATCGACCAGCGCACGCATCACATCACGCATTGACATCATATCGCCCGCCCGCAGAACCAATTTCATACCTGCATACTGTTCAGGCGACCCCATGCCATAGATTGATGACACAGACGACACCACAATCACATCACGTTCTTCCAACATTGCCCGCGTTGCACTGTGTCGCATACGATCCAGTTGTTCATTTATCGACGCGTCTTTATCGATATACGTATCGGTTGTTGGCATATATGCCTCGGGCTGATAGTAATCATAATACGACACAAAATATTCCACATGATTATTTGGAAAGAACGATTTCATTTCTGTATACAACTGTGCCGCCAAGATTTTATTCGGTGCCATAATCAACGCCGGCCGCCCCAACTGTGCAATAACATTTGCCATGGTAAAGGTTTTACCCGACCCCGTCACCCCCAACAACACCTGCGACTGGCGACCTTGGTTAACACCATCCACCAATTCTGCAATGGCCGTTGGCTGATCCCCCATCGGCTGATAATTACTTTCAAGATGAAATTGCGCTTTATTCATTTTTTTGTTCACAATCTTAAATATAATCCATTATAATAAAAATACAAGGGAACAGAGGAATGGCATTAAAACCCAGATATAAACGCAGATTATACTGGTCACTGATAACTATCATCGGTGCAATTGCGTTGGCCACAATTATTATCCCACCAATGATAACCCTGAATAAATTCAGACCGGCCATGGAAAAATCTATTCACGAACAAATGGCCGTTTCTGCGAAACTAAATGGCGATATTCATTTCAGTTTAATTGGTGGTGCCACCATTGTTGCACACGATGTACTGATTCCAGATGCACGCATTGGGGCTGTAATGTTTTCTGTTCCACTTCACAGTATATTCGATTTACAAAATGCAAAATTAAACAACGCGGTTGTAATCTATGATGCAGATATAACTGTCGACAAACTGGAACCTGCCGAATTTAATCACAACATCGAAATTTATAACAGCGACATTAACTTTGCCGGCCGCGACTTTCACATTGTACGCGCAGACTTTACCGACGGCGTATTTCATGGTGTAATTCGCACAAAAAAACATAAATACGACATCGAATTTATGGGCGACACATTCACAATCAAAAACAAGAACAACAATCTGGAAATCGTTGGCCAGATGTATTCTGACGGTTCTATTCGTGGCCACATCGTAATGGAATCTGATAAAATTGATAACTGGTTAAAACTGCCAATTCCGCAAATCAATCACCCCATAAAATTAACAACTAACTTTGAATGGGACGGTGGCAACGGATATAAATTCACCAACATAAACGCCGATAACATTTCTGGCAATGTCGAAGTTTTACCAGACGGTAAAAAGAACATACAACTGGTGTCTGAAAACATAAACTTGGATCTGTCATTTTTGTTTAAACCAACACCAATATTAAACAACACAAATATAAACATTGATTTTTATGGAAATCTGACACTGGGCAACTATGATTTCAATCACCTGCGTATTCAGGCCACCAGCACCAACGACAAAATACAAATCGCCAACATCTTGGCCGATAATATTGCAATCACCGGTGGCACAATAACCCAAAACGGCGCAGAAAATATAATGATAACCATGCCTGTGGATGATACAACCGCCATGTGCCTGTTTTCTGGCACACCAGACAAATGGAAATGTTCCACATTTTCATACGGCGACCTGTCTGGCACCATATCGGTTGACGGCGACCATTTTGATATATTTGTTCAGTCCACCAAACCAATGCCCAGCAATGATACACTGATGCAGATGGTTGGCCGTTTTGGCAAACGTGGCACAATCAGATTTCAGTTCCCAGACATCGGCGGCACATATGAAATCAGCGAACACGACATTCGCCCAACCTATAACTTTGCACAAAACAAAACATTACAGTGGCTAAATATCGACCTGCCCTTTTTACCTGCATTCATGAAATCAGACGTTGGCAACTTTTCATGGAATAACGGCATGTTGACCTTTACCCCACACAACGAACAATGGCAACTGTCAACATACGACAATTATTTTTATCTGACCGGCCACAGTTTTCACGCATGGCTGCCCAATATGGAATTACAGTCCATAAACGATGCAGAATACATCATATCTGGATTCTATGACAACGAACGCATATCAAATTTGAATATAAAAATTGCCGGTCATGAATTTAACGGCAGTGCCGTTGGCAACACCATCACATTACACACAGATGTATTATCACTGGACACATTTCTGAACCAATCGTTCTTTGACAACTTTGCAGAACTAGAATTTTTAAACAATGAACCAATTTTGGTACCATTTTCATTACCTGTAAACATCGCACTGTCCGCCAATGCTTTGATATATAATGGCGATGAATACAAGAACTTTATCTATACCCTGAAACCAAACGCCCAAACATTTTCAATATCAGACACATCGCGTGGCAACCTGCTGGCAACAATCGACCGCGATAAAAATAACTATGAAATCTTTGCACAATTAAATCGCTTTGTAATCAATGGCAACCTGCTGTCATCCACAATGCCATTGAACATACGCGACACAATGATAACCGGACAAATCGCATTAAATACCAACGGTCAAATAGCCCACGATATTTACTATAATATGACCGGTGATATTGATATAACATTCGATGGTGGTTATCTGATTGGAATGTCATTCGACAACTTCTATGCATCGGCAGAAAACATCACATCCCTAAATGCCGAATACGCATTGGCATCTGCATTGACCACCGGCGAAACCAAACTGAAACAGATGCGTATTATCGGAACATATGCAAATGGCGATTTTATAACCACAACCCCAATCGAATTATCAATGCGCCACACAAATGCACGTGGCGGATTGGCAATCACAGATGGTTATATGACTGCAGAATTTGACCTGACACTGCGCGGCACCGCCCCAACACCTGCAACGATACAGTTAAGTATCTTGCCAGATGGTGGCCGCAGTTATTCACTGTCCGCCGTAATGCAAGAACTGGACACAGGATTCATGCGCGCATTTGTCAAGACCCACGATCGTTTTTAATTATAATTTGTTTTGCATAAATTCATTGCGTGAAACGACCTGACCATGCGCATTGGCATAGTAAACATATCGCCCAACACGAACACAGTGATATCCATTTGCACAAAATTTAATACCACGCTGGGCCCGCAACAAAATCCTGTCTGGGCCAATTAAATCTGCGCGACCACCTACCACCAAGTTCCACACCCGCCCCCAAATACCACGCACCGCATACGGCGCATATAACAGACCACCACGCTTTTGCAATCCAGACATATTATATTGTTCAAAATTGCGTTTCAATTTGTTTGTCTGATACATCGTCAGATTTAATAACTGTGTTATTTTATTGATATTTTCGTGCATGGCATCTCTCTTATTCCTATACACGATTATTACTTACACCACCCAATTTACCAACAGGTATAAATTCACAATAAAACGCCCCCTTGCATGGCGTAAAATAAAAGATAATGGTATAGATGCGCGCGAACCCGCCAGTGCAGTGTACAAATGCTACATGAGACACCATCCCCCTGCACTGGAAATAAAATAAATTAGAATGATTTAGATGTGGAACGGTCCCAACATCGTAGTGTACAGACGCTACATGAGATGTTGGGACCGCCCACAGATGAATTATTATAATTTATTTTCTTTTACTCGTGGCGAATTGGATACTTCCCCTCTTCCAAATTCCGACGAACAACGTGATGCTTTACCTTTTGCGTACTGGTCAATGGTAAATCTTCGGTTGTCATTGCAAAGTGCGTAACCCACTTATAACTGGCAACCTTTTTATTGGCGGCGGCGATTTCTGCCCCCAACTTTTCGATTGTCATATCTGGTTCAACACTAAAGACACCATATGTAACAGTTTTATCTTTGGCCTTGTGTTCAAAGACTGCAACATTTTTGACCCCTGGGATTGTGATAAACAGTCCTTCCAATTCATCTGGATAAACATTTTTACCACTGTCCAAAACGATAACCTGCTTTTTGCGTCCTGCAAAATGCAATTCACCATTTTTATCCATGGACACCATATCACCTGTGTTAAAGAAACCACGTTCGTCAAAGATTTCTTTATTGGCTTCTTCATTGTTCAGATAACCACCAAACACCTGATGTCCACGCAACCACAGAACACCGACACCGTCTTCGTTCTTGTCGCGGATTTCACATTCGTTATTTGTTGTTGGTCCACCGAATGCAAATGGGAAACGTTTTTTTGTTGGTTTTGAAATACAGATTGGTCCAACCGTTTCTGTCAAACCATACCCCTGAATAAAGGTCAAACCCAAACGTTCATAGAATGTTTCAACCTCTGGCTTGGTCGCTGCCCCACCTGCAACCAACAGGCGCGCACGTCCACCAAACACATCCAGAATTGGTTTTTGCACCTTGCGTACCAGCGCACCCAAACCAATTTTCTGCAACAGTTTTCCACGTCTTAACACGAACGATACCAACCACCATTTCTTTTGTGCTTTGATATTGTCGATGATTTTATTACGGAACACTTCCCACAGGCGTGGCACCGCTGGGATAATCTGTGGACGGAACTTTTTAAAGTCCGCCATAATTTCCTTTGGATTAACCGTCGGCTGCAGCAACACACCCGCACCAAAGTGCAACGTTGCCAAGATTTCAACCGCAAACCCAAACACGTGATACATTGGCAAGAACCCATACAAGAAATCACCTTCCTTGATCCATTCTGCCATCGATTCCAATGAATTTGAACATTCCACCAGATTAAAGTGTGTCAATGGCACAACCTTTGGTACACCTGTTGAACCCGACGTAAACGACATCGTCGCAACATCCAGTGATTCAACCGCCGCCGGCTTTAAATCTGGGTTTGGCTTACCGTCTTTTTTATTGATGTCATAGAATTTAAATTTATCTGTTTTGTAAAAGAATGATTTTTCTGCACAAACCATTTTACAGTCTGTGATTGTCGCCATATTGTCATATTCAAATGGGGTCAAATTAGTATCCAACAACAGCACAGTCCCACCCAAATACCAAATCGCAAACAGCGTAATTGGAAATTCTGGGATATTATGCGACAAGATACCGATAACATCGCCCTTTTTCACACCTGCTGCATCCAATGATGATGCGCGGGCCTTGACCAAACCGACAAAGTCTTTATACGAAACGTTTTCGCGCACCAGATATAAATTATCCGGCCATGTTTGCGCGGCACGTTCTAATAATTGATACATATTCATGTTATAAAATTCCTTGTTGTTTTTTATATTGGACACCGATATTATACTGATAGAAAATAGGAATGCAAATATGAAAATCTTGACACTAAACATCAACTCTATCCGCGCCCATATCGAAAGTTTTATCGACATATTACGTCGTGGCGAATATGACACAATTATGGTCCAAGAACTGAAAGTTGAAACCGCAAACTTTCCTCATATGTTGTTTGATGAATACGGATATAATGTCAAGGTTTTCGGTCAAAAATCATGGAATGGTGTCGCCACATTTTCGAAATATTCAATCGAAGATACCACAATGGGCCTGCCCACATACGCCGACCCAAACGCACGTTTCCTTGAATGTGTGGTTGACGGTCGCATTCGTCTGATAAATGTCTATATGCCAAACGGCGACACAGTCGATTCCCCAAAATTTCCATATAAATTGGAATGGATGCGTGCATTCACAGACTATATCGCCCAATACATAGACTCGCCAGAACCTGTTATTATTGCCGGCGATTTTAACGTTGCAATCGAAGATCGCGACATCTGGAAACCCAAGAATTACGAAGGCATCGCCATATCGGCCCCTGCCGCGCGCGACATAATGAATCAATGGCTGGGCGCAGGTTGGGTTGATGCATGGCGCACCCTGCACCCTGATGATATTGATTACACATGGTATGGCTATCGCGGTCGCGACACTGTTGGCAATAAACAAGGCCTGCGCCTAGATTACTTTTTATGCAATAAAACTGCCGCCCAGATGATAAAGAATTGCGAAATCGATATTGAACCACGTCTGGCCGATAAACCAACCGACCATTGCGGATTGATGCTGGAAATAAAATAAGCCCCTTGCTTGGCGTTAAATACAAGATAATGGCATAGATGTGGGATGGGGCCGGCAACGTAGTGTACATATGCTACATGAGTTGCCGGCCCCGCCCACAGATACGCCATTAGATTTTATTTAATATTTGGTCCTGCATTTGAAACGTCCCCAACACCACCCATGCGATTATTGCGGAAACCAACAGTATCCCCAAACTGTTCATCAGGTTGGACATCTTTTCCATCTTGCGAACAGATTCATTTAGATAGTCATTGGCAACATGATTCAGGTTTTCATCAAAACCGTTCATGTCTGCATAGATGGTCAAATCACCGATGATTTCAGAATCTGGAAAATTGCTTTTGGTACGCGACATGGCCACGCCTAAATTGTCCCCATTGGCGATAAAATGCAACGCAGAATCTAAAATCCGACGCAAATATCGATTTGCATTATCGGCCAACATACGCATTGCATCTGGGATTGTAACACCGGCACTAACCATCGCCCCCAACGACATCAGCCACCCCACAGACACCTGAATTTTATAGACGTTCCATGGTGGCAATTTATCGAATATGACACGCAGCCGTCCCGACCAATTCGCCAAACTGACCCAAATAATGGCAACCGCAGACGCAAACGCAACCACAAAAAAATACCAGTATTTTATTGAAAAATCTGACAGCCATATCAGCGACCGCGCCGCCCCACGCCAAACGATGTCGCCGGTGGCCACCTCGGCCAATGGGGGAACCAGATACAGTCCGACCATAATAATAATACCGAACGTCAATGCTAACAAGAACATCGGATACGCAATCGCTGTTGTCATTGCACGTCGAATACGCTGGGTTCCATCAACAACGCGCCCAACATTTTCCAACGCCACCACCAAATTAGACAAATTCCCAGATGTCACCAACAACGTTTCATCCTGTGGCACCCAACCACGTGTTGCGTCTGAAAAACTCATTCCGCGTTCCAAATTCTTTTGCCATTCACGCATAACGATTGCAAACGGTTCATTTGGCTTGGTACCGTTTTTAGATTCTATCTTTTCCAGACGTTCCAGCGCATCAATCAATGTAAAATCATTTCGCAACAGCGATGCCAACTTGCGACAAATCGCCATACGTTTTTCCGTATTACTACGAAACATCCATTTGGCATACAACAATTCCAATTTGTTCATATCAGTATGCCCCCGCTTCATTCACATACCCAACCCAGCGTTCTAATTCATCAACACTGATAATTCCCTGCAGCATCAATGACGATGCCGCTTCTTTCAGCGTACGGCCATCCATTTCTTCCAACCAATACCGCATTGCCCCATCTGTATTTCCCGACAACGCCAGACGTAAAAATTCACTGTTGGTAATAATGATTTCACCGGCCTTGATACGTCCAATCGTACCTGTCCCCTTGCAGTGTTCACACCCCGACCCACGAACATATGCCTGACGCACACCGATTTCACCATAGGTTTCCATCACGCGTTTATAGGCATCCCGTTCTGGGTGGTTTTCCAGCGGTTCCCGACAATACGGACACACCTTTTTAAACAGACGCATTGATACCAATCCGCGCATCAACGTCTCTTCTTTTAACTTAAATGGTTCGATACCCAAATCCAACAGGCGTGTCAACGCCGCCATTGCAGAATTCGCATGCAACGTCGTCCACACATTATGCCCAGATAACGCCCCACGCACCGTCAATTCGGCCGCCGCCAGTGTTCGAATTTCCCCCACCATCAACGTATCAGGGTCACTGCGCAACGCCGCCGCCAACGCTTCGACATATTTCTTGTCGCGTTGTTCTTCATCTGTGGTATTTACCACCGGCATTTGACGTGCACCAAAAATCTTTTGCTCAACAGGGTTTTCCACCGTAATCATGTTAATTTCATAATTTCGTTCTTTCAGCATCAGCGACATATTACGCACCAACGTCGTCGATTTACCTGAACTGGTGGGTCCTGCTACAATCACCAATCCGGTCGGAAAAGAACGCATACGTGCCAACAACCGCTGTTCATACGGCCCAAATTCTTGTTCAGTTTTTATGCCTTCGGACGGATTATCGTACAACAGTCGCATAACAACATACCGACTGCCAAACGCGATGGGGTTAAACTGCATACGTACCGCCAACACCCCCGACGGCAGGTATAAATCCTTGGTCCCACGCAGTGGTGTTCGCCCGTCTTTCTGTGCCGATTGATATTCATTCTGGGCATAGTTCGCATTCGACATATCAGACGATGCGAATGCCGCACGCACAAACGATTCCCCCCACTGTGAATTATATTCCATAACCGGCTGCATACTGCCATCGACGCGGAAATAAATTGTTGTTTGATCTGCAACCTCGATATGAACGTCTGACACCTTCTGTGCGGCGGCCTTGGCAATAATATCCACAAAGTCCTTTTGCATTTGGTTGTCAAAATCGACACGCGACCGCGCGGCCCCACCCAAACGCATTTCATATGATTTATAGATATTTGAAATCAACCCTAAATCTGAATAAAACGGTTCACGCACAGTGCGCCCACGCCGCTTTAACAAATCCAAGAACGCCAACACACGCCCATCATATCTGTGTGTTCGCGAAATAATAACTTCGCCGCCCGAAAAATACGCAACCACACTTTGTGTATCACGCGGCAATTCAAATTCTGCCCCTGTGGCGGTCAGCAACCGATTTCCATTTGCATACAGATAATCAATAACATCCTTGGATTCTGCATTTTCCAGCCCCGCCGGTATCGACGGTGTATTTGCAAAATCAATATTTTCAAAATTATCTTTTTCTTTGGCCATTATATTTACTTATTTTCCATTGCTGACATTCAGTGTCTGTGTCGCCCCATCTGGCCCAACAAACACAATTCCATCATACAGTGATATTGACTTTACCGTAAAACCATCCAACGTTTTACCAACACTGACGCGCTTGCTTTGCCCACTGCTTAAATCTTCGACCGTCGCCTGCAACTGCGCCCCTGCCCCGACAACGTTCACAAGGCGGTAATTCTTGGTAATATCAACCGCTGTCTCTTCATCAGATTCTTTGGCAAGCGATGTCGTACGTGCCACAGACCGTTCTTCGGCGGCCGCCAACCAAGATTCTTTTTCACGTTCAATACGTGCGGCTTCGGCCTCTAACTTGGCCTTTTGCGTTTCGATTTCCTGTTGTTGCTGTTCTGCACGCCCCGACAAAGTATCAATTTCCATATGCAGTTTAATTTTTTCAGCCGCCAATCTATCTAATTCCAGATCCAACTGCGCCCGTTCCTTTTCCAACTGCATCAAGACCTTTTCTTGTTCCAAATCTGTAATCTGCTGGAACAAAGATCCATCAACCTGATATGCCGCCACTGCATCTGCAGACATCTGTTCCATATCTACATCAACAATTTCTTCATCGACAATAACATCGGCCGCACGCACACCCTGTGTCCCTGCGAACCCAGCCCACATCATCAACCCAATCAAGAACACTTTCTTACTTTGCATAGATT
The DNA here is from genome assembly GCA_017451625.1 of Alphaproteobacteria bacterium. Taxonomy (GTDB): domain Bacteria; phylum Pseudomonadota; class Alphaproteobacteria; order Rs-D84; family Rs-D84; genus Enterousia. The sequence continues at coordinate 4,731 of JAFTNY010000021.1, read as the reverse complement.
ATCACCTCATAGTTCCACGAACGCGAACGCACATCCCACGATGCCTGCATCATATACACGCCGCCAAATTCTTCAAAAATTTTCATAAACTGCATCGGCACCAGTTTTGATTCCGCGCCAACTTCGACCACATTGACCGTTGCAACATCCACACCGTTTGTAATCGTATCAACCACAACTTGCGTCTGTACAGACGTATCAATCGCCTGAAACGCGGTTGTTATATCGCGCACAACCGTATCAACATCACGTTCATCCTGCGACGCAAACGTTTCCAACGTTGGCAATGTCGCCTGAACACGCAGACGATCCTCGTCAATTTCTTGAACCAAGGCCGCCGGCATCAAGGTTGCTGCAATATCATAAAATTCACCCAGCGTTCCAAAACTGCGTTGAAATTCCACCACCGCATGTGTTTCACCACATTCCGCATACACCTGATTCCAACCTGCAACCGGCTGCATCAAGAATCCAATCGCCTGATAACACAACGCCGCCCGCGCCGCCACATCCGGCAACAGTTCATACGGCATCACAATCGGTTCTGGCGGCAACACCTTTTCGATTTCATACTGCGCGTCTAATTCTTTGCTTTTTTCTTCTATCTGTCGTTTATATTCCGCCACCAATTCTGGGTCTAATTCATGTACCTGTGGACGCGGACTAAACACCTGCACCACAGAATCCCGAAACACAAGCACCATCCCCAGTATAAAAATCCCAACCAGTACCAGCGACAACATCCCTGCCCCCAACCGACTGATTGAATGCATCGTCGCATGTGAATGCCCGCTTAACAAATCCGGCAGATTTCTTTCCGCCGCACGCGGCATTCCCCACGACCCTGGGGCAAAGAACGCCCCCCAGTCTGGAATTTCTGCCAAACGAACATATTCATCCCTTGCAGCATTTTCTGAATCAAAAACCCTGTCTTCCAGAACAATACCATTTCGGGCTGCAACCAAATAAAACTGCTTGCCCACCTGAAACACCGCCAAGAACGACGTATATTCGGAAAAATGTTCCATCACTTCTGCGGCGGCACTGACCATACCGGCACGCTGACCAAAGCGTCGCGCCCCCAACCCAACCATGGCACGATATTCTGTATACAGATTTAATTTCTTGTCGACATTTCGCGCCAAAATTCGCGCATAATTACGCGCAACAAACCCCGCCCCAATCGGCTGCCAAAACAGTCCAACGGCGTACTTCTTGCGATTAATAGTTATAACTTGACTGGCCAATAAATTCTCTCTCTGAATATTCGTGTATGATTATACCACAAAATCAAAACCCAAGGCAAACGAATATTAGCCACCAACCACACACCACCCAATAAAAAAATCCCCAACTTGGGGGATTTATTTTTAATAACACGTACCGTACGTACAACCCTGATACACATTTGGCACAGACACAGTTGCCGGCCCACCATCTTTTGCTGTACGAACATTATTTGGATGCGGACAATCATACACGTTCGCAACCAAGACAAATGCACGTTCTGGGCCAAATATTACCCATTCATTTGGCTTGGTACGTTGACTGGTAATCCAATATGCATTACCTGTACGCGCCTGATCAACGATACGATTTTCCAAATATCTGCGTGCATCATCCACATCATACACAGAAACTTCTGATTCCAACTTATACAAAAAAGTACACCCAATCGGTTCCGCATCCAGTTGCACCAGATACTGACTGCCATTTTCGTTTTTTATCATGCCACCACATGCCACAACCGAAAACAACACCGCGCACAACGCAAAAAATTTCTTCATCATTCCCTTCCTTGATTTATTCTGCATCAATTATATCATAATTCTCTGGCTGACTAAACAACTTTTTCAGAATCAGATTATTTAATGCATGACTGCCCTTGTATGATTCCAGCGCACCACAAACAATACCACCACTGGTAAACATATCACCAACCGCATCAATAATCTTGTGGCGAACAAATTCATCCGGCCAAATTGTTTCATTCAGCGTTCCATCACCTGCATCATTCAACGCAATAACATTTCCTTCATTTGCGCCACGCCCCATACCACGCTTTTTCAGATATTCCCATTCTGAAAACTTGCCAAACGTACGCGCACGTGCAAAGTTCTTGATAAAATCCTGAACCGCCGCACGTGTTTCGGTATAAGAATACGAACACGTCTGTCGCCCAATAATTTTTTCAGGATAAACCAATGTTGCTGTTATATCTAACCCATGCCCAGAATTTGGCGACAACTTAACAAACCCATCACTCTTGCGCCCTGCGATTTTATTAACCAACCACAACTTCATCCGCACCCAGATTGGCAATTCACGCAACATTTCGTGTGCATATGCAACAACCTCGCGCTGGACAACAATGCGTTTCATTTTTCCATTTGTAATTCCTGCATCGCGCAACTTTTTAATAAATTCATCTGCACTGCCATCTAAAATCGGTGTTTCCGGCCCGTCAATTTCAATAATCGCACTGTCTACCCCCATCATAAACAACGCCGCCATCAGATGTTCAATCGTCTGCACATGCGCACCCGACATTTTCCCAACCGTCGTATTGCGCATCTTGGTTTCACCAACATTATCATACGTTGCCGCAATCAATTCAGAATTTGGCATATCAACACGTCGAAAGAAAATCCCAAACCTATCAGACGGTTTTATAACCAAATTCACTACTTCCCCAGAATGAATACCAACCCCTGAAATTTCTACTTGTTGTTGCACCGTTTTCATTTCAACTTCTCCTTTAGCCAATCATAAAACGCGTTATCAATAACCGTATCTAATCGCGCATACTTAATCTGGTCGCGCACGTGTACCGGCAACCGAACCCAGTCTTTTTCTGTTGTAATCAGTCGCGCCTTTTTCTTGACCGCCAGCGCAAACAACTTTTCCAAATCTTCACTTGTATATTGATAGTGATCTGCAAACGCGCGTCGCGCCACAACGTTTTTCAACGCCCCAAAGAACTTTTTCGGATACCCAATTCCTGCAAACGCAACCAATTTTTCACTTTCATCATACGGCGACACCGTCTGATTTTTTGCATAAAATACCGGCACCCCATCTGGCAATTTAAATTTCTTTTTTGGCTTTTTACTTTTAATCACAATAATCGCATCTGCCTTTTTTGCCATACGCTTTGGCACACGCAGCGGCCCCGCCGGCAACATAAATCCATTTCCATACCCCAACCCTTCGTCAAAGACCACAATCGACACATCTTTTTTTATCGTCGGGTTTTGCAGTCCATCATCCATAACAATGGGCGTATTATCATCCTGCTTGTTCAGCAATAAAATATTACTTTTCCGACTGCCCACATGCACCGCCAGACCACTACGCGCCAGCATCATCGCCTCGTCCCCGACATTACCGGTCTGATCGCTTTTCTTGTACCCACGCATCACAACCGGCGCGCCATATCGATTTGCAATCGCGCGCACAACCGGTGTTTTTCCCACGCCACCGGCCAAAATATTTCCAACACAGATAATTTTCCGCTGCGACTTTATCGACCACATCGACCGCACCAAAAACACCATCCGCCCCACCAGATAGTACACCCAAGAAATCGGCACCAACAATATAGCAAACGGATTTTTACTTAAAAACCACCATGGCGTTTTCATTTTGCACCTTTCTTTTTCTGACTTTTTTTTGCCGCGGCCGCTTCGCGTTTATTACGCTTATATTCCGACGCGGTCAAATCCTGCTCGATATAAGGCAACCCAAATTCTGCATCCAATTCACGCATTTGCGCCACCATAAAGTCTTCTAAATCCTTGCGAATTTTTTCAAACTCTTCGGCTGTTGCCCGTTTTGGCACAAAGACCGGATTTCCAATATTGCACACAATCTTTGCAAACGGCAAAGACAACAAATATTTATCCCATCTGTCTTGAATCCACGCCTTGGACGAAGTATAACACACCGGAATAATCGGTGCCCCTGACATTTTTGCAAAATACAACGCCCCATCTTGCACACGCAACGACGGTCCCCCTGGGCCATCTGGCGACATACAAATACCATGATCACCACGCGCCAAGACCCGCAACCCTTCGCGCAGAACCGACACACCCCCCTTGTGCGACGACCCATAAATCGCGCGCAACCCAAACAAGTGCTGTAATTTCGCCATCATCCGTCCATCTTTATGACGACTGGCCACTGCATACGCCCGCATTCCACCCAGACATATAATCGGACTTAACATCAAACTGCGCCCATGCCAGAACACAAAAATCGCCGGTTTTTTGCGATATTTATAAAACACTTCTATATTCGAAATCCGTTTTATCGACGTAAAATATGAAAACCAAATTGGAATTGCCATAAAAATAACAATAATCCACTGAAAAATCCCCAGTTTTAAAATCGGCTCCCAAAACCTCTTCCAGATTTTTCTAAAAGTCTTATTTTGAAACACACCCAAACCCTTACTGCTGTTATTTTTTTACATCCTAGCAATAAAAATCACACAATTCAAGACAGTTAGCACCAAACAAAAAAATCCCCGATAAAACATTTTTTATTTGACTATTATCACAAATAATATATAATACACACACCTTATCGCGGGGTAGAGCAGTCCGGTAGCTCGTCAGGCTCATAACCTGAAGGTCGTTGGTTCAAATCCAACCCCCGCAACCAGTTTTAATAAAAAATACCCCACACGGGGTATTTTTTGTTAAAAAGTTTTGTGGTTGATTGATT
>JAFTNY010000020.1 GCA_017451625.1 Alphaproteobacteria bacterium | reverse complement strand
TTGCTATGGTACCAGTGCGACAACTGCGTGTCCTGCATCCTGTGCCAAGGGGACATACAGCACCGGTGGTGCATCGGCATGTACGAATGTTAGTGCAGGTTGCTATGCGGATACGACTGGGTCAACAACCGCGTGTCCGAAAAGTTGTCCGGCAGGAACGTATGGTTCAACAACAGGATTGACATCGTCTGCATGTTCGGGTTCTTGTACGGCAAATTATTACTGTCCGGCGGGGTCAACGTCTGTCAAACAAAATGGTTGTCCAACGGATTATCCATATAGTGCGGCAGGGGCAGGCGCGATTACCAGTTGCTATAGCGGTACCAAATCCCGCCCATGGTCGGGCAGTCAGGTAAATGGCAGTACACCAACAAACTGTTATTCTGTGACCGAATGGAACACATGTTCGGTTGCGGCGTGTGATTATGTTGCCTATGCAAACAGTGCCGGTACCGGTGATGGTACAATCAAGAGCGGATGTTCGTCCAACAGTTCGAACTGTACCAAGACGGTCAAGGCAGTTAGTGCAAAATCTGGCTACTATGATGCCGGAACGTCATGTACGGCGTGTCCGACAAGCTATCCAAACAGTGTTGATGGCAACGAAGGTGGGATAACCCAATGCTATTCGAACACCAAATCCCGCGCATGGTCGGGGTCGCAGACGGCGTGTTCTAAACCGACAAACTGCGCAACGGTAGAGTGTAATACTTGTTCAGTTGCGGCGTGTGATTATGTTGCCTATGCAAACAGTGCCGGTACCGGCGATGGTACAATCAAGAGTGGTTGTTCGTCCAATAGCGCGGCGTGTCAGCAGACGGTAAAGTCTGTGACGGCGAACGCGAATTACTATGTAGACGGTACAACGTGTCCGGCATGTGGAACGTCGTATCCGTATTCAGATGGTGGTAATATCAGTGGTTCATATTGCTATACCACCAAGACGAATACTGGTTCACAGATTGCGTGTTCTAAACCCGCCAACAGTGCGTCATACACCTGTGGCACATGTACGGTTGGAACGTGCGACTGGCGCGACTATAACGGTGCAACCGACACAACGTGTACGCCAAATAACTGTACACAACCTGTGTCATCTGTGACATGTAATACAGGGTATTATAAAGATGGTGTTACGTGTCCGGCGTGTACGAATAAGCCCGCCAACAGTTCGTACACTGGCACCGCGACATCGAACAGTTGCCCATGGTCGTGCAACAGTGGTTATAACCAGACGGCGGATAATCAGTGTGGCCAGTTCTGTGGTGCGGGGATAACCCACCTGCATCTGGGCAATGGGGTGTCGATACCGTTGTACAGCAGTGCGCGGACCAGTCCTGCGATTAACGTAAAGTGGAACGACACTGTATGTTATGGCAGTTTGGAAACTGGTAATGCCAGCGGTCTGAATGTAAAGGTTGGTACGACAACGTATCACGCAGTGAATTAAAAAAATCCCCCAAATCGGGGGATTTTTAGTGGCTAGTGGTTAGTGGTGGTGGCCACTTTGTCATCCCCGCGACGGCGGGGCCAGTAAATAAGGAATACATGAAACAGTGGATACCGGCCTGCGCCGGTATGACGGTGCTTAAAGAAATAAATATTAAACACTGTCGTCATCCCCGCGACGGCGGGGATCCATTGCGTTCTTGATTTTTCTTGCACTTGACCCTTACGCACCCTTGTCATCGCGCAGCATAGTCGCGGCAATCCGGTCTGTGAATACAAATAATGAATACATGAAACTGGATTGCCACGCAAACTGGCGTTTGCTCGCAATGACAAACAAAGGAATACATGAAACAGTGGATACCGGCCTGCGCCGGTATGACGGTGCTTGATAGATAAAGTATAAAAAATTTGTCATTCCCGCGCAGGCGGGAATAGGGACCATAAAAATAAAACACTGTGCCGGTATGACGGTGCTGAAGTTTTGTATTTTTGGTACGCCACCACAGGGGGAGTACCTGTTGACGTTTTTTTTGTGTTGAACTATAAATTTAAGGGATTTTTTATGATCAGGGTTTATTGGTTAGTGGGGGTGGCTGTGGTGATTGTTCTGGGGGCGTATTGGTGCGGTTGGCGTGTTGCCACAGAACGGTGCCAGCGCATGCAGAGTAACGCAACAGCACAACAACAAAATCAGATTTTTAAAATGCAGGAGGAAGTAAATGCCGAGGTTCTGGGTCGTGGGGTTGATGATATTCGTCGCGTCTTGCGCGCGCAGTACACAATCGCAGAATGATGTTTGTGGGGCTGTGATATGTGTGCCAATTTATGGGCGGGCAGGGGACTGGGATGTGATAAGTGATGACTTGGCCAGAAATATTTATCGTCATAATAAAATCTGCGAGAGATATAATAAATAAAGCAGGGTTGACAGAAGTTGGGGTTTGTACTATATAAGTGGTATGATAAAGAATACAGATGGAATTTTAAGTACTGATATAGGTGCCACACGTTTTAAGCATGTGGCGTTGACCAAGTATTTAAAACGGAACTGGGAACGGAATCCAAATGTGCTGATGCGGATTTTGTATAACTGTGATGTTTCAGAATATATTGGGGCGTTGCCACCACAACTGCGGGTGCGTGTGCCACGCGAACAGATCGCAACAGTGACCGCACAGTTTCGTGAAAACTTGGAAAACTGGTTGATACGAAATTCACTGGATTTGCGTGCGATGGATGCGGATCGGGTCTATGAATTGCCCGAGATTGGAAATCTGTTTAATACCAAGTGTACGTTGTTTGCGCGTGGAATTAATGTTTATGGGGTGAATCCTTGGTCGGGGTCGCTGGGGTTTGTGTGCAAGATGTCTTTCCCAGAAATAGATGCGCATTATGCGTTGAAGTTATATCATGACAATCTGTCTGTTGTGATGACGTACAGTCATGGGCCATGGTTCGAAGTGGGTACTGCGTTGGCGGCAAACAAGGCCGAGCCGCGTGATAATGTGCCGATGTATATGGCATCGTTGAAGTATGAAAAGTATTTGTTATCACAATGGGCCGGTGATAGAAATGATGGTGTCGATTCACGCAAAAATAAAAATACGATATTTGTGTCGCGCTCTGACGAGGACGAGGCCCGAAATCGACGGCAGGGACGCAGAATAGACTGGGGTGAAACGTATTTGACGAATTATGGTTCAATGTCATATAGGGCGCGCAAATTATATCGTCAGGTTATGAATCTGGATGCGATGGCGGTTAAAAAGTCGATTGCCAGTGCGCGAACCAATCTGCAACGCAAAGATGTAGATGCCGCGATGGAGTTGGCGGGACTGGTCGCGTGGTATGATGATATAACGCCTGTGTCCCAGTTCTTGGCACAATTTGACAAGCAGCGTTAAGCGTCGACAACCAATCCAACTAATCTTTTGACGATTTCTGCGCTGGCGCGGTCGCCAGATGGGGCATATTCGACAAATTCAAAACTGTGTGCGTCGTCAAATGCGCGAATGAAGTATTCGGCGGCATCGACACTGATACCGCCAACCGCAGGTACCAAAACGTCATGAAATAATTTTGGGTCAATCGCATCGAAATCAAATGATACAACAAATGGACGTTCGTCAATGCGTCGTCTGATTTCAGATACGGCGTTGTGCCAGTCTGTGGGATGTGTCAATTCGTCGGCGGTGCGGATGAAAATATTTTTATCCCTAGCATATTTTATTTCAGCGGGTTCATAAGAACGTGTGCCCAGATAAAATAATCGATCGGGGCGCAGTGCAGGGGCGTGTCGCTGCAGTGACAGCCAACGCGCATCACCATCACCCAGCAAGGCGCGAACGTTTGTGCCATGTGGCGCGCCAGATGCCTGTGCAAAGGCTGTTTCGGGTGTGTGTATATCCAAGTGCGCGTCAATATAAACCAAGCATAATTCTTCGTTTGGCATACGGTCGCGCAGTGCGACAAAGTGTCCGTAATTTACAGAATGGTCGCCACCAATCATAATGTGCGCATCGTCAGGTGTGGCGGCGTATATTTTACGCTGGATTTGAAAGTTTTCACCAAATCGGTCGCGCTGACATGCGGCGGCATCAAAAGGATCAGCGACAACTGTGGTCCAGTCGGCATTAGGAAACATTTGCTTAATTGCAGCCGGTGCCAAGGCAGGGCCGCCGTCTATCGCGGTGCGTAAACATCCGCGACCGTACTCAATACCCATAATATTATTCACTGTAAGACTCCACAATACTTTCGGCGACCGTTTTTAGGCGTTGTAATGATTGTTCATATGTGCTGCAATCGCGGGCGATTTCAGAACGATATGCATCGCGCAGATTGGTCGCCATATAAGAACAACCGCGCAGATGCTGAACGCAATATTCATGACCTGTTACAAAGGCCGTTTGGCCGCGAACGCGACTTTCAGTGCTGGCCCAGTCAATGTCAAGGGCGTTTTCAAGGTTTGCCCATGTGTTTTCACCACTGTATTTGCCGATGGTGTTCATCCAATATTCATTCATTTCGGCATCTGTCCAATGGTTGGTGGCGCGCATGGTTAAAATTTTGTTTATTAAGTTGTTTATGGATGTTTGGTATTCAGAATCAATCTGGGACAGGCGGGTACTACAATAACAACGGTTGTATGCGGTGTTAGGGCGTTCGCAATAATCGTTCATGCATGCGCTGTAGTCGGCCAAGCAACGTGTTGATGATACTTTTTCAGTCGCGGTTGTTGAGATAACTGGTTCGGATGCGTTGCGATTCGTGTATGTTGGATGGCTGCGATCTGTGTTGCTGTTTTGAATGATTGTTTGTTGCTGATTCCCACGCAGGTTGCCGCGACGTGCAACAACGTTGCGCTTTGTTGGGGTGGATGTGGCGGCGCGCGCCGATGTGCCAGTGGCTGCTGCGCGTGATGCGTTTGTGCGTGGTACAACGCGACGGCCTGTGGATAATTTTGTCGTTTTTACAACGGTATCAATCGGATTTGAAGACAGGGTTGCGCTGACCCCCGGGTTTAGATTTGTGCGCATTTGGTTGTTCATGTATGGATACATGTAATTATAGTTATAGCCCGTTGTGTTGGTCAGTGTTGCATCGCGTGTCGCGGCAATGGCGCCAGTCGCAAGGGTATAAAATGCGATAAAAAACAGAATTCTTTTTCTCATCTTGATACATGATAGAAAACTTATGTAAAAAATAAAAGAAAAATTTGCATTTGTAAAAAATACTGTTATAATGGCTGTCGTTTCGGGGTGTAGCTCAGTCTGGTAGAGTGCTTGGTTTGGGACCAAGATGTCGAAGGTTCGAATCCTTTCGCCCCGACCAGAAAATTCAAACCGTCGCATTTGCGGCGGTTTTAATTTTCTGTTTGGCACGTGCGGATTCGAACGGTAAATAAATTTACCAAGGTTCGAACGTTTCACTCGATTTATCACTGCAATGTGATAAATCTGCGTGTATCCTCGTATTTATTCGAACAGCGCGGTGCTTGTTCTTATATACTCGGATTCGCCCCGAGGCATAAGATAAACAAAAATACCGCAGTTGATGCGGTTTTAATTTTCTTGATTTGGTTAATGTAGATTAAGTATAATGGTTCAGTTAGGTGAATTAAAATGAAAGCAGAAAAAAATTTGTCTTATGCGGGTGCGCAGTTGGCGCGTTTTTGCCGTTGTTATATGCAGACCAAGGTGGATATGCCGATTCGTCCCAGTGAAATGGGGGTGTTGAATGTTCTGTGTACGGCTGTGGGGCCGCATACGCCGGTCAGTTTAGCGTCGGCGTTGTGTGTGTCGCGTCCAATGATTGCGGCGCACCTGAATGCATTGGTGTCGCGTGGGTTGATTACGCGTGTGCCGTCGCCAGAAGATGGTCGCAGTTTTTATATTTTGCCCAGTAAACGTGGGCGTGATTTATTTGAATCTGTTAGTAAGTTTGAGGCAGAGAGATTAAACGCAATGATGGCAAAATTGGGGCAGAAAAAATTTGATGACTTTATAAAGTTGGTTGCGGCTGTGAATCAGGTTTTAGATTAAGAATACATACCAACAGCATATGCGGTGATGCTTTGGCATAATGTAGGTATGAACGCAAAATGGAAACGTTTGATTTTTATTTGTGTCATTGTCGTCGTGGCTACAGTTGTGGGCACTGTGGTGTTGCAGCGATTTTGGGGACGGCGATCATTTTACTATGCGGGGACACTGGAAACAACCAAGGTGGTTTTATCGGCGCGGCTGCCATCTGATGTTGGTCGGGTGTTTGTTATCGAAGGTGATAATGTAACCGCGGGACAACCGCTGATGGAACTGACGTGTGATGCGTATAAAATATTAGGGCGACAGATTGATAATGACTATGAACGGGCGCGTCAACTAATGGCGCGGGGACATGTGTCAGCCGCCGAGTATGATGTTATAACACGAAACAAGCAAGATAATGATTTAAAGTTGCAGTGGTGCCGGATTGTGTCGCCAATCGATGGGATGGTGATTACTAAATTTCGCGAAGTGGGCGAAGTTGTGCCAGTGGGCGGCCCATTGGTGTCGGTGGCGAATCCCTATGACATATGGGCGTATTTTTATGTGCCGTATGGTATGCTGTATAAATTAAGCGTTGGACAGCGGGTTGTTGGTATTTTGCCCGAAGCCGATGGTATGCAATTTGATGGGCGTATTATAAAAATTAACGAGAATGCAGAATTTACCCCAAAGAACGTTCAAACGCGTGATGAGCGTACGCGATTGGTCTATGGCATCAAGGTACAGTTTGAAAATCCTGATTTGGTATTAAAGGCCGGAATGACCATTGAAAGTACATTGTTGCCCGATGATGAATGATGTCGAAATTCATATTAAAAATTTGTCCAAGCGTTTCAAAGATGTGGTGGCGCTGGATAATGTGTCTGTACAATTTGCAAGTGGGAATTTGTATGGGGTAATTGGGCCGTCGGGTGCAGGCAAGACGACACTGTTTCGGATTATGTTGGATTTAATGCGGGCGAATTCTGGTGTGGTGCAATATCGAACAGGGGGGCGTGATGTTGGATATCATGTCGTTCAAGAACATATTGCATATATGCCGCAGAGTCAGAGTTTGTATGCGGATTTATCTGTGGATGAACATCTGGATTTCTTTCGAAAATTATACGGTATTAGTGATGCGGATTACGAACAGAAAAAGCGCGAATTGGTGCGATTGGCGCGTTTGGATAATTTCTTGGCGCGGCCGGCGGGACAACTGTCGGGTGGGATGTACAAAAAATTGGGTTTGATTTGCGCGCTGTTGCGGTCGCCACAGATTATGCTGCTGGATGAACCGACAAATGGTGTTGACCCGATTAGCCGACGAGAGTTTTGGGAATTGCTGCATAATGCAGTGGGGCGGGGAATCTTGGTGTTGATGTCGACTGCCTATATGGACGAAGCCGAACGATGCAGCAGTGTTGTGTTGATGGAGCAGGGGCGGGTATTGGCAATGGGGGTGCCGGATATGTTGTTGCGTAAATATGACAGCCGAAATTTTGATGATTTAT
>JAFTNY010000019.1 GCA_017451625.1 Alphaproteobacteria bacterium | reverse complement strand
TGCCAAGGGATTGCACCACGATAATCATCAGTGCCATGCGAATTATTGAAAACAGTGATAATACAAACACTTATTATAACCCCATGTCATACACAGGTCTTATTCTAACATGACAATATAGCAGTTCGCAAGGTATTTATTTTCTGATTTTTATTTCAGATTTAATACTCTTGATTTTTGCAGGGATTTTCTCTTTGGCTTCGTTCAACCAGCGTTTCATACGCGAACGCAGCCAACGTTCGTAGATAAAGAATAAACTGCCTGCGCCAATCAAGGGTAAAACGTAATAAATTATACGATATGCCAATAATGCACCGAATATATTTGCCTTGTCCACACCATCAGGCAGCGCCAACAAAAATACACTTTCAAAAACCCCAATTCCCCCTGGGACCTGACTGAATACGCCGGCGGTCTGGGCAATCACAAACAGACCAATAAATGTGCCAAATGGGATGCTGACAAATGGGGTCAGGCAGAAATACAAAACCAAACCGGCCAGTACACTGTCTGTGATACCAAGAATAGTCTGGGTTGTGGCCATCGCAGTTGATGGGATTTGGAATTTGATTTGGCCAATCTTGATGCTTTTCTTGTGAAATAACAGTGTTATGGCAAAATATGTCAGCAACACCGACGCGCAAAAGATAAACAACGCGTTCAGCCCCATTCCAACACCAACCGAACCATCGAAAATTTCACGTGGCACCAGAAAATAGCCAATTACAACAATCGCAGACGCGCCCAAGAAATATGTAAACCCAGAAATAGTCAGCATTTTGACAATATCGCCACCGCGAATACGCCAACGTGTGTACAGGCGATATCGGATTGCACCACCACTGACCACTGCATGTCCGGCATTATTACTGATTGCAAAGCCCAGCATACCCGCCAACATCCATTTCCACCACGCAACACGACCGCCAACATAATTCAATGCCAAATAATCATACAGCGACAGTGCCAAATAGCCCGCAAAGCACGCCACACAGGCCGCCACCAGATTGGCGAACGGAATGTCCAGAACCGCGTGCGCAATATCGGACAGACTGTATTCGCGCAACTGCCAATACAGCATACCAACGGCCAATATAAAGAAGAAAATTCCTGAATAACTAATTATTTTTTTTATCAGGCGTTTTGCCTTGGCTGACATGAAAATCCTTTTTCCAAGATAACAGCATAACGATATTATTAAAAAAAAGCAAATCCAAAAAAATCCCCTGCATACAATGGTTATGAATGCAGGGGAAATATGTGGCGTGGTTAATCCAAAGTGCGCAGACTGATTTTGTCTTCGTCGACAATAACCAATTTGCCCATATTTATATGAAAGCGGCGGGCGGCGTTAAATGCATCGCGCATACCAAACAGTTCATCGTCAAATATTGGGAACACACCACGTGCCAGACACAACTGGTTCGCAATCACAGATTTATTACACACCGCGATAACAGGAATATCTGGTTTGCGACATGAAATCTGGGTTGCGGCAATCGTATCACGCGCAAAGACAACAATGGCCGATGCCTTGTTCAAATACGCCATGGATGCAACCGAACGCGACCAATCATTTTCAGGGATGTTTTCAACACGCGACCAATCATATGGATTGGCGATGGCATCGCCGTCTGCGTGCGCCAAGATGTTATACATCGTTTCAATAACATTGACCGGATTCATGCCGATTGTTGTTTCTTCGGATGTCATGGTTGAATCGGCGCGCAGATATGCCGCGTTTGCAACGTCGGTAATTTCGGCGCGGGTGGGGAATTCACTGGCCACCATGGAACCCAACATCTGGGTTGCGACAATCACCGGCTTGTTCATTTTGCGACATTCGCGAATAATGTGGCGTGAAATCGCAGGAACTTCGGCATATGGCACTTCGACCGCCAAGTCGCCACGTGCAATCATAATGCCGTCAGCCGCCGCCGCGATGTCGGTAATACGCGCAACCGCGTTCGGACGTTCGATTTTGGCAATAATCTTAATCGGATGCGATGTGCGTGCGGTAATAAAATCACGCACTTCGGCAACGTCTTCGGGTTTTTGCACAAAAGAAATCGCAACATAGTCTGGATTTTTTGTTATCGCGTATTCCAAGTCTGCACGATCTTTGTCGGTCAATACAGATGTGTTAATTTCTGTGTCTGGCAGGTTAAATCCGCGACGTGACCAGATTTCAGTACCACGAACAACCGTCGCATCAACACGTTCAGGGGATGCAAAATCAACACGCATTTCAATCTTGCCGTCGTTTAACAGGATTCTGTCGCCGACCTGCAGGGAACCCAAAACATCTGCATCTGGCAGTTGGACGCGTGTCGTATCGCCCAGCGCAGGATTTGTGTCGAATGTAAATTTTTGGCCGATGGTCAATGGATATTTGTCTTCGGTGGCAAAGTTGCCAATGCGATGTTTTGGCCCCTGCAGGTCAATCATAACCGCCACAGGTGTATTCAATTCAGCAGACACATCACGAATCATATCAATCTTGCGCCCTTGGACATCGCCGGTATCATGACTAAAATTCAGGCGGCACATGTTGACACCCGCAGAAATCATACGTGTCAACGTTTCCCGATCTTCGCATTTTGGACCAATAGACGCAGTAATTTTTGTGTACTTGTTCATAAATCAACCTTTCGTATATAAAATTTGTTTTTCTTGATTTTTGCGTTTTATGATATATCATAAGTTTTAGAAATAAACAAGGGGAAAACAGAAATGAAGCAAGCAAATCATGGCGCAATCGATAATCAACAACTGTTAAGCATTATCGAACGTATTGAAAAACTGAACGAAGACACCGCAGCAATCGCCGCAGATATTAAAGAAATTTACAGCGAAGCGAAATCTGCAGGTTTCGATCCAAAATATATTCGCCAGATGATACGCCTGCGCAAGTTGGATCCAGATGAATTGGACGAAGCCGACGAATTGACGCAAATGTACCGAAACGCGTTGGGAATATAATGAAAAACTTTACGAAAACAGTCGAAGATTTTAACTGCGCCCATTGTGGCGCAGTTGTGCATGGTAATGGGTATACAAATCATTGTCCACAGTGCCTGTGGTCGCGACATGTTGATAATGCCCCAGGGGATCGCGCGGCGACCTGTGGTGGGATGATGAAACCGGTGATGGTGGAATCTGATGGTGATAAATTTATCATCACACACAGATGTGAAATCTGCGGCAAAGAAAAGCGGCAGCGCACATCAGATGCCGATGATGTGGATGCGATTATCGAACTGTCGCGGAATTTATCGTTTATATATGGACACTAATCAAAATAAAGGATTTTAATATGTTAAGACCGTCTTTGCGAAAGCCAGATCAGATGCGCCCTGTATCGATGGAAACAGGGGTTAACAAGTGGGCCGAGGGGTCTTGTTTAATCAAGGTTGGTGGAACACACGTATTGTGTACAGCATCTGTGGATTTGGCGCAACCAACGTGGAAGCGGATGCAGAACAAAACCGGTGGTTGGGTGACGGCGGAATATTCAATGCTGCCGCGCGCAAATGGTACACGCAAAAGCCATGAATCCATGGTCAAAGATAATCGGGCCACAGAAATATCGCGCCTGATTGGGCGTGCATTGCGCAGTGTGGTCGACATGGAAAAACTGGGTAAACATACAATAACGATTGATTGCGATGTTATTCAGGGCGACGGCGGCACACGTTGCGCGGCAATAACTGGGGGCTTTGTTGCAATGGCGTTGGCGGTGCGGTGGCTGATTGCACAGGGACGGATTTTTGAAAACCCAATATCTGATAATGTCGCAGCAGTATCAGCAGGTGTGTGGAAAGGCAATCAGGTATTAGATTTAGACTATGATGAAGACTGCGTTGCAGAAATGGATGCGAACTTTGTTATGTCGGGGGATGGACGACTGATTGAAATTCAGGCCACTGGCGAAGCGCACCCATTTGATACCACCCAGTTAAACGAACTGATACAAATGGCACAGGGGGCGTGTCAACGACTGGTCGAACTGCAGAATCAGGTGTTAGATTAGAATAGCAAACATCACAACAAAATGCGCGACAGGTCTGTCGCGCGTTTTTATTATTGAATATTTGTATATTTTTCACTAAATTTTATATGTATGAAGACAGAACTGATTGATTTTCTGAATACAGACCTGCAGTTCATCAAGGGCGTGGGACCAGTGTTGGCAACACGACTGGCGGATGTGCTGGGGGGGCGACGTGTGCTGGATTTCCTGCGGCACAGACCGTCATATGTGCGGGCGCGTGGAATTACAGAAAATGTGCAAGATGCAATCGCAGGCAATACGATTACAATTCCCCTGATGATAAAATCTCATAAAAAAGGGGGCGTATTTCGTGGGCGCAGACGACCAACACAAATTATCTGTAATGATAAAATGAACAATACGGTTATCATTCAGTTTTTTAATGCAAATTACCTTGATTACTGGCTGAAAAAGATGCCGGTGGGATCGTGGCGGATGATTTCAGGCAAATTAGAACGCAGTGCGCGCCCAACAATAAACCATCCGGACTTTATCGAAGATTTAGAAAACGCCGCAAAGATACCGTCTGTGCAGGCAATATACCCTGCGGGCGAAGGACTGACACAGAAAGTGTTTGCAAATGTGCGCGACCAGATTTTTGCACAAATCCCCAATCGGATTCAGGGCGAGGAAGATGCACGCATTGTGGAATTTTTTGATGCACTGGAACACGTGCACTATCCACAATCGGACGCAGATCTGGCACCGAACGCAACATATATGGCCAAACTGGCGTACTGTGAACTGTTGGCGCATCAATCGGCGATTGTAATCAGTCGACAAAATCGGACAGACGTTCGTAATAGACGCGCACCACGCGTGCAAAAATATTCGTTAATGGAACGATTTTGGGATACCCTGCCCTTTGAAATGACAGGAGCGCAGCGACGCACGTGCGATGAAATATTTTCAGATCTGCAACAAGATGTGCCGATGATGCGTCTGGTCCAAGGGGATGTGGGCAGCGGAAAAACCATTGTCGCGTTGGCAGCCGCCGTTAAAATGGCAGAATCTGGGGCGCAAACCGCACTGTTGGCACCAACAGACACATTGGCACAACAGCACTATGCAAAATTAAAACCGATGTGCGATAAAATCGGAATCGTTTGTGAATGCCTGACCGGTCGCGACAAAGGGGTGGCGCGACGTGAAAAACTGGTATCGTTGCGTTCGGGACGAACACGCATCGCGGTGGGAACCCATGCATTATTTTCAACAGATGTCGAATACAAAGATTTGGGACTGGTAATCATTGACGAACAACACCGGTTTGGCGTTGCACAACGCGAAGCGCTGCGTGCCAAGGGCAATAATCCAGATCTGTTGGCACTGTCGGCGACCCCGATTCCACGAACACTGTCCATGACAATATACGGCGATATGGATGTTTCGATTATCAATGAAAAACCTGCGGGGCGCAAACCAATCAAGACAACCAAACTGGCCACTGGGCGCGTATTGGAATTGGTCGCACGTATTCGCGCACAGGTAGATGCCGGCGCAAAAGTGTTCTGGGTGTGTCCATTGGTCGAAGAATCCGAAAACGGCAACACTGCGACCGCGGCCGAAGCGCGACATAAAATGCTGTGCGAACATTTCCCAAATGTTGGACTGGTTCATGGTCAGATGGATAAAAAACAACGCGATGCAGTTATGGCACAGTTTGCAGACGATAATTCTGGGATGAATGTGTTGGTCGCAACCACTGTGATAGAGGTGGGAATCGACGTTCCCCGCGCATCTATTATTGTAATTGAAAATGCAGAAATGTTTGGTTTGGCGGCGTTGCACCAGTTGCGCGGGCGCGTCGGACGCGGCAATACACAGTCGTATTGTGTTTTATTGTTTGGATTTAATGTGTCAGAAGACGGATTAAAGCGATTAGATGTATTGTGTGAAACAGACGATGGATTTGTTATCGCAGAACAAGACCTGATGATGCGTGGGGTGGGTGAACTGTTGGGGACACGACAAAGTGGATGGATGCACTATGACTTTGTTGATTATCGTGAACACCGCGATTTGTTTAAGTTGGCATCAAATGCAGCACGCAATAATGAAATAGATTCTTGGACACAAGATTTGATGTTTATATTTGATCGTGGGGTGGTGCTGGGTGCATAGAATATTGGCATTTTTACTGGCAATATTATGGGCGATGCCATTACAGGCGGCATCGGTAATAAACGATACCGAGGCAGAATCTGTGCTGGGGGAACTGGTGGCACCATTGGCGGCGGCGGCAAATATTCCAGATGGACGATTGAAAATCCATATTATAAACGACGATGACTTTAATGCGTTTGTCGCAGGTGGCGAAGATGTTTATGTGTACACAGGACTGTTGAAACAAATAAAAACACCAGACGCATTACAGGCGGTAATTGCCCATGAACTGGGGCATACACTGGGTGGGCATATGGCACAAATGTCTGACCGTATGGCCGCAGAAATGAAACGCACAATGCTGATTCAAGCGTTGGGGGTTGGGTTGATGGTCGCAGGTGGCAACCCATCACTGGGCGCAGGTGTATTGGCGGGATCATCTGGGGTGGCACAGCAGTCTATGTTGGCATTCACACGCGACGAAGAACGAATTGCGGATAATCTGGGGGTGGATTTGATGCAGCGCGCCGGACAGGATGCACGTGGGTTTATTACGGTATTTGAACAGATGCATGAACTGACCGGCGTAGCGGAATCAAAAATTAACCCAAATCGCATTAACCACCCAATGACCACAGAACGGTTAAATAACGTCCGCACACAAATTGCGCAACAAAAACAGGTGGTGCGCCCTGCCCCAGATGTGGTGGCACGTCGCAATGCGCAGTACGAATTGGTGCGTGCTAAATTGGTGGGCTATCTGGAGCCACTGGGGCGTGTTCAGGAACTGTACCCATATTCAGATAAATCAGATGCCGGTCTGTATGCACGCGCGATTGCAAATATGCGCGGTGGCAATCTGGATGGGGCGCGGATGGGAACCCAGACACTGATTTCGCGACATCCAGAAAATCCATACTTCTATGAACTGTTGGGTGATATTGAATACCAGTTTGGACACTATGATGACAGCGTGGATGCATACGAACAATCATTAAAGTATGCTGGAAACGCCCCACAAATTCAGACCGCGTTGGCATTGGTACTGACAGAACGGGGCCAGCCGGACGACGCGGCACGCGCCATTGAATTAACCAAGCGCGCGATATTGACCGAACCGACACCATTGGCATATTGGGTAATGGCACGTGCGTATGGCGAAAATGATGCCGGACGACACGACTGGGCAATGGCGGAATATAATAATATGATTGGCAAGGCAGACGAAGCCAAACAGTATGCGAAACAGGCGCAACGAAAACTGAAAAAAAACAGCCCAGAATATATCAAGGCGGGCGATATTTTGGCAAAATAAAGCACGTGTTTATTTTCTAGCATTGTAATTTTTTTTTTGATAATATTACCGCGTACCCGACGGTTGTTGGGTATGAGGACTTGAAACCTCTTCATAGAACGCAGTGCATCACGTTAAGATGCAAAAAAAACTCCAACTAATATTCGGTTGGAGGGTGGTGATATATCTAAATAAACCCGCTATTTTCTATGATAGTTTCAAGCCTCCAACCGCCGAAATTTATTTCTGCGGTTTTTCGTTTAGAAAATACCAAGGAGGCCTTGAATGAAAAAACTAATTCCAACAATTGGATTTGCCATCATAATTGGTGCCGCACAGGCGGGGCCAAGTTGTACAGGCGAATGTGCGAATTATATGTGGGATTCTGCCAATAACGCATTTATTTGCAGCGCAGATTCATGTATATGTAAGGGCACAACAACATACCCATGCTATAACCCATGTATCGAAGAAATTAATTGTGGCGAAACGCGGTGGTCTGCGCATTCAACCGGATATCAAAAAGGAACATACACCAGATGCAGTCTTGATACATCTACGGGAATGTGCGATGTCACAGAAACAACAAAATACCGTTGCGCGGCAGGATATTATGGCAGTTCATCAAACGGCACATCGGGTTGCACGCGCTGTCCATCATCGGGTGGCGTGTACGGTACCAGTGCCGCAGGTTCAACAACAATAACATCATGCTATCTGCCGTCGGGGACCACGCTTTCCTTTTCGGACACAAAAGGTTCTGGAACAGAAACAATCACATCAAACTGTTATTATTCAAACTAATAAAAAATCCCCCGATTGGGGGATTTTGTTATTAAATGCTGTCGGCGTTTACCCAGCGACCGTTCTTTAACAACCCTGGGGCCATACCTTCGCTGTTGCGCAGGTTGTCGATTACACTGCGTGCCTGAGTGGCATCCAGATTGATAATACGAACCTTGAACATATCGCCTTCGTTAACAACAACGGCATCACCGTATGCCTTCATACGCTGCGCCAATGAATCTGCGCTGTCCTGTGCATAGAATGCTGCGACCTGAACACTGTAATCACCAGAAACCGGCGCGGTGGCAACAGGTTCTGTGGCAACCGGTTGTACGGTCTGGACAGGTTGTGCGACAACTGGTGCTTCGACAACTGTGGCAGAAACATCAACAGTTGGTTGGGTTGTGGCACCCAAGGTGGCAGTTTTAACCGCGATTGTCTGGTCTGACAACACCTGAATCTGGACCTTGCCCTGACCGTTCAGACCGATTTTCTGGGCGGCGGCAGGTGATAAATCCATCAGACGTGTGTTTACAAATGGGCCACGATTGTTTACGCGTACCACAACAGACTGGCCATTGTCCAAGTTTGTCACACGTGCGATTGTGGGCAGTGGTAATGTCTTGCTGGTGGCGACCATCTGATTGATGTCGAAAATTTCACCATTGCTGGTCTTGGTGCCGTTTAATTCGGTTGGAATAATCCCAGCAACGCCAGTTTGATTGTATGTCAAATCTTCGACAGGGATGTATTGCACATCGTCAACCTTGTACGCGGTGCCAATGTAGTATTTTGGGGCAGCCGCCAATAAATATGAATCATTCAATGTTTGCTGGGCACCAGATGCAGGCGCACCAACCAAGGTTTCTTCGCCAAAACCGTCGGCACCATAACTGGTGTTATTGCCAGTTGTGCTAAGGTCTGCACACCCAGCCAACATAGCGGTCAACACCGCCAACGAGATAACTTTTTTCATGATTTAGGACTCCTTACATTCTTTTATGATTTTTATTTTACCATAAAAAGGGGCCCAATTCAAATTTATTTTAGAACACAATCAGATGCGACGATCGATTAAATACGCCACCGGCAGGTACACAATGCCATAGCCCGCAATCGCCAGTGCCAATGTCCAGATGTTGACAATCTGAACCTGTGCCAGCAGCAACCCAACAATCGCCGCCCACAGCCCAAACGCGGTAATTGCACGTTTGGTACGCGTATCACACTGGGTCAGGCAACGCACGCGACAGGCCCGCCCCAACAGATAGTTTTTCAGATAACCACTGATTACCACACCAATAGGTATCGCCAGATAGCCCACAAATGGGAACAAGCACAGATACAACATCGCCGCAACACCCAATGATACCATACTGGTCCGAACAGGTGTCTGGACATCTTGGGATGCGTACAGGGTTTTACTGTAAATCTGGCTGATGACCATCGCAGGCAGTACAAACGCCTGAATCATTATGGCGTTGGCAACCGCGCGTGTTGATTCAGCCGTCCATGCGCCATATTCAAACAGATAGCGTATAATCGGTTCGGCCAGTACGACCAACCCCGCCACACATGGCAATATCAGCATCATAGAACGACGCATTGATGAATTTTGCTGGATATAGACACTGCGCATATTCTGGTCGGCCAGCGCATTTGAAATAGACGACATCAGAACCGTTCCAACCGCCAATCCAATCATGGCAAACGGCAACTGGACAATACGGTCTGAATAATACAGCCACGAAACCGCACCACTTTGGAAACTGGCGACCAGTGTGCCGACGATGATTGTGATTTGATAAAAACCACTGCCGACAATGCTGACCCCCAGACGCTGGAAAAGACTTTTCATCTGGGGGGTCCAGCGTGGAATTATTAAACGCAGACCAAAATGACGACGACGGATGCGCGACCACAGGATTCCAAACTGAACAACACCGGACAAAACAACCGTACCAGCCATCAGGTATAAGACATTATCACTGCCCCAGACCAATGCAATCAACAGCGCGCAAATCAACATTATGTTTAACAGTACCGGCATAAATGCGGCAATCAGAAATCGTGAAAACGCATTTAAAATCGCAGATAAAAACGCCGCGCCACACACAAAAATTACATAAACAAACATTATGCGCGAAATCGTAATCGTTGCGTCCATCTTGCCGGCCACCGCATCAAACCCAGGGGCCAACAACCACACCACCAACGGCATAAAGATTTCAAATAATATTGTCAGCCCCAACAGACCAACCATTAGCCACGAAAACACATTGCGGGCAAAGTTTTCGTCTTTGCGTGAATCGGTGTACATTGGGATAAAGATTGCAGACAATGCGCCTTCGCCCAGTAAATCACGAAACAGATTGGGCAGTTTAAACGCAGCAAAAAATATGTCCGATAAACGACCCGCCCCCAGTACGCGCGCAATCAGCATATCGCGAATAAAACCGAAAATACGACTGATGCCGGTCATGGCACCAACCCCGAAAATATGTTTGCCTAGTTTCATAGTTTTGATTATACTGCCATCAACAAACAAAAATCAAGACAGGAATAACTACATGAAAAAACACTGGGCAATAATTGGTATGTTGGCGGTTCTGGGCGGATGCGCCGGCACTGATAATGAAATCGTGGCGGACAAGACGTTGCCCGAGATATACAAGACAGCGTATGCCGAATTTAACGACGAAAATTATGACGCGGCGGCGGCCGAATTTCTGAAGGCAGAATCACAACATCCGGCCAGTCCATGGGCCGCAGATGCATTGGTAATGGCGGCATATTCACACTATATGGATGACGATTTTGCCGGTGCGATTTTGGCAATCGACAGATTTATGCGATTTCACCCAGGGCATGCAGATGTGCCGTATATGATGTATCTGCGTGGTATGTGCTATTACCGTCAGGTCAGTGATGTACGTCGCGAACCAGGGATGTCGGCGTACGCACTGCAACAGTTTCAGACCCTGACCCAGCGGTTCCCACGCAGTCCATATGCCAAGAACGCAGAAAACAAAATCATTATCTTGAAAAACTATATCGCGGGTAAAGTGATGTATTCGGCGCGCAATGATATGCAGAAAGAAAACTGGACCAGCGCAATTAACCATCTGCAAACGGTCGTCAAAGATGCCCAAGAAACCGTCATGACACCCGAAGCACTGTATCGCCTGACCGAATGTTATACAGCGATTGGGTTGCCGGAACAGGTGGCGGGCTATGCCGAAATGTTGCGCACAAATTTCCCAGACAACGAATGGACCAAGAAGTTGAAATAATTAAAAAATCCCCAAGTCGGGGATTTTTTAATGGTGGTGCGACAATATGTGCAACAGTAAACTGACCACAAAGGCAAATGTTATTACACCCAGTATTATTTTCTGGGTGCGATGCGATTTTGCGCCATCACAATGCGCACAGGCACACCGACAATCGCGCATTACCAGATACCACGACAGGGCCAACATCGCCCCTGAAAACACAAACAGCCATGGTTCCATCCAATGTGGTAAGATATGAAAATGCGCGGCATCTGGTGCAACCAGTCCGACAACCGCCAACAACATTGGCACACCGCAACAAAAAATATGCGGCAATATCGTTGCAATAATTCCAATTTTCACAGATTTGTTCTTCATACGCAATTCCCCAGTGATTTGTATGGGGGCAATTATATATTTTTTTCGCGATATATCAATCAATAAAACGTTGACAATATTCATACGCGTGATATAAACCATATCATGACAAATAAATCAAACAGTCCTATTTCACCCAGTTATGCGTTCCAAGACCGCGGACCGGTATATCTGTTTACAAATGAAAATATATCAGGTACATTGAAAACCGCCGGCGATATATCTGGGGCGCAGGTGCTGACGGTGGGCGCATCTGGCGACCACGCGTTTGAATCATATCTGGCAGGGGCGAAAAGCGTCGACACATTTGATATAAACAGCGCGCAGAAAAATGTTATCGAACTGAAAAAGCATATGATTAAACATCTGGAATATGGGCAGTTCATGGACTTTTTCTTTGATAAACAGAATTTTTTTAATCAGCAAATTTTGCGTCCGATTCAACACCACTTTTCAGATGATTTAAAACAATTCTTGGCGGTGCAATCGGATGACAATAATCGCACAAACTTTAAGTATCTGGGGGCATGCGCGGCGGATTATAATATAAAAAACCTGCAATATATATCCAACGAACAAAACTTCTGTGCGCTGCGCGATAAATTACCAGAAAAGATACCGTTTATGCACTGCGACATATCAAAACTGTACGCCACCATGACTTATAACGTTCAACGATATGGATGCAATTATTTAAATAGTACAGAATATCTAAAGAATCCGGATTTGCCACTGATGTATGTAAATTTGTCGAAAAAATACGATTTGGTTTTACTGTCGAATATTTTCGATTATCTGTTTCCCAAAGAACGCGATATGGAAGATAAGTTTATTCAAATGCATCGCCAAATACTGGGGGTGCTGCTGGCCAATCATATGAAACGCAGTGGCCGAATTTATTTTCACTATATTTGGGGTGGCAATGCGGCGGCATGGGTTAACTTTGTGCATTACTTTCAGTCAAAAAGCACGCTTCCCACAGAATTTGTTGCGCGAACAGTTGATGCGGCATACAAGAACGACAATCTGGACATAGTGCTGTATGCGCAACGCCGCCAGCGGTAATATTTTATAAAGCCAAATCGTGAACAAATTGTTTAAAACCGGCCGTATTTAACCAGTACGAATTCTGGTTACGAGCTAACGCTTCATTTATGTCGCGCTGCTGGTTTGGGGTCTTGGCGTTTTTTGCGGCAGGATTTTTTATGTTTCGCAATAACAAGTTTGAATAAAACCCATCCAAAAAAGCAACATATTTAATCTTATTACTGCCTGTATCTGTTTTTATTATATCTATCAATTCTTTCATTTGCTTGTCCTGAGACCCACCACATTCTTTCATATGTTTTGCTTCTAAAAAGACATACATATCATCCTTTTTCAGTATCAGATCTAACATTTTATTTTGTGCGTTAAACTGCAGGTTTACACCCAACTTTTCTTTGATATTGCTAATATCAAACACACCTTTCTTAAACACAGTAACTGCCAATGGTTCCGCCATAAAACCGGCCCAATCTTCTACAAAAACAAAACCTTGGGCGGTGGCAATATCAACCAGTTTGCATTCACCTATTTTACCATCTGCACGACTGGAACCTTTATCAATCAAGGCCTGAATCCATTCTTTGGGAGTCAAATCTGTAAAATCACGATGTAGCAAATACAAATCGACAACATATTTGAACAAATTTAGGTTAGTAATGTTGCACTCTTGTTTTAAAACACCAGTTGTACAGTCGCAAGCGTTTATAAAACAGTTTAACTCGCTTTTGCTGGCCAAATCCGTCATTAGCAGTCGATATAACGCAACATAGATATCATCTGCATCTTTGTGCATGTCTTTCAGTGTTTTTATTGTAGCCAACAATTCTTTAATTTTCTGCGTTGTTTCCACATACGCATCTATGTCAGCATCCCAATTAAGGTGTGCATATCGCAAATCCAATGGTTCTGGAGAATTAATAGATATATCAAAATAATGTTGGTTTGTATTTAATGCCATTCGTATCGCCCTTTAATTTATTAAAATACAAATAATTTATAAACTTATATGCAAAATTAAACGAAATTCGTTTCCTTCCCTTGTCCCTATAGTTTGTCATAAACAAGGAGTCATATTCACGACGTTTTGCATCTAGTTCTACGTTAAAAAGTTCAATCAACCGTTCTTGTTCAGAAATCCCAACGGAGTCTGGGAAAATCAGATTTATCTGATTGCGACTTGTTTTAATACTGACCAATCCATCGCAATCATACTTTCTAATATCCTCTAAACAAATTCGCCCCCTGTCTGTTCCTGTATCAATAGCCTTTAACAAAATAATATTATTTTTCAATGTTTCATAAGTAGGACCATCTACCAGAAACTTTCGCACTTTGTTCAAGTGATTATACGCTAACATTACCTGTATATCACCATTGACTAAATCTTCTTCTTCTAATCTGGTGATGTTCAAACGGTTTGCAAACTCGTTAACCGCACAAAGAAAATCCCCACCAATTTGCCAATTATATCGCTTGTGAATATCTATGTATTTGGTCGAACGTTCGGGGAATATATTTAATTCAACAGACATAGATTGGCGATTGGACTTTTTCTCGCGGTAATAAAACGCAATCACATTGTATGTGGTATCGGAAAAAACCTGTTCTGTAAAATAATTAACTTTTATTATATCAAATTTTTCTAAAAACATACGGCGTATGTATTTAGAATTTTCTGCGGACAGGAAGTTAATTGGCACAATAACAATTCCCTCTTGGGAATCCATTATTTTTTCTAGGGCAAGTTGATACAAATCTGTATGCTTAGACTTATTCAAAATCGAATTGTCGCTTAATTTGTTTTGATATAAATACGGTGGGTTTGTTAGTACAAATTGGTATTTCTTTGGAGTACGCAAAGAATCGTTATAAAACACAATACGATTATCTATCAAACGTCTATCAACATCGTAACCATTGACTGACTTGGCGCCATTCTTTGTCGCCCAACTTAATAAATCACCCTGCCCAGCAAAAGGATCGGTAACGCATTTACC
Source organism: Alphaproteobacteria bacterium (assembly GCA_017451625.1). Classification (GTDB taxonomy): domain Bacteria; phylum Pseudomonadota; class Alphaproteobacteria; order Rs-D84; family Rs-D84; genus Enterousia. The sequence goes on along the minus strand of JAFTNY010000019.1, from coordinate 2,743 downwards.
ATACACAAAATCAGCAAACCCCGCCAAAATGTAATCTGTATTTGTGGTAAAAAATTGACCGAATTGTTGCTTATTTTTCATCCCCATACCTTTCACATAAAACTCTAACAATTTTACAGAAAGTTTGCAAGAATGGATTTAGTTGATAAGTTGCTTTGACGGTTCGTGCGGCTGCTGTGGACTGGCGTCCCCAGCAGGGTTGTAAATTCCCATTTGTGGCGCGTCGCCACAATGGGCCCCTTTCACTGCGTGCGCGGCGCGCACTACGTTCCGAACCTGACGCAACTGCGTTGCTTTGACGGTTCGCGCGGCTGCTGTGGACTGGCGTCCCCAGCAGGGCTCGAACCTGCATCTAATTCTTTGGAGGAATTTGTTCTATCCTGTTGAACTATGGGGACAATTTGCCAGCGTATTTTATTCCTGTGAAAATAATATTGCAAGTTATAATCTGCGACTGTATAATGCCTGAACAAAAAAACAATAAAGGAAAGGTGTATGGGCAGCAGATTGGTTGGTTATGGTTCTTATTTGCCGGAACGTGTTATGACAAACCAAGACTTTGAAAAAATCATGGACACGACCGACGAATGGATTACCACACGTACAGGGATTCGTGAACGCCACTTTGCCCGCGAAGACGAAACAGTGGTCGACATGGCCACCATCGCCGCCCAACGGGCGTTGGATAACGCAGGGTTGACGATTGATGATATTGACCTGATTATCGTGGCAAATGTTACGGCAGAATTAGACTTTCCGTCTGTTGGTGTTCAGGTTGCGGGACGACTGGGCGCGACAAACAATGTGCCGGCGTTTGACGTGCGTGGGGCGTGTACAGGACTGATATACGCGTTGCACTGTGCGCGTGGGTTCTTTACAGCGGGGATGCATCGTCGCATTATGCTGATTGGGGCGGAAAAAATGACACGCTTTGTCGATATGACAGACCGGTCAACGGCGGTTCTGTTTGGCGATGGGGCGGGCGCACTGATATTCGAACATTCTACGTCCAGTTATTCGGGCATAATCGATACTGTGATTATGGCAAATGGTGGGGATTTTGAATGCCTGCATGGGTCGCCAGATCATAAAATCGTTATGAACGGTCCAGAAACATATAAAAAGGCCGTACAATGTATGCCGTCGGCGGCAGAATACATCATGGAACACGCAGGGATTACCGCCGAAAACGTGGACTGGATTATTCCGCATCAGGCGAATCTGCGCATAATCAACAGTTGTGCAGAACGTTTGAACTTTCCAATGGACAAGATTTTAATCACTGTGGACAAGCATGCAAATACCAGTGGGGCATCTGGTGTTTTAGCGTTGGCATATGCGTTTGATAATGGTATTATTAAACGTGGACAGTTAATTTTGTATCCCGCATTCGGCAGTGGATTGACCTGGGGTGCGGCACTGATACGTGTGTAATAAAAGTAATAGAGGTAGAAAAAATGGCAACAATAACAAGAAGTGATTTTGCAAACAGATTGCGTGAACGTTTTGGTCTGACGACCGCGGACGCGTACAAATTGGTCGATGTTATTTTTGATGAAATACGCGATGCCTTGATTAACGGCGAAGAAGTAAAATTCGCAGGATTTGGCAGTTTCAAAATATTATCAAAAAATGCCCGCATGGGTCGCAACCCAAAGACAGGTGAAAGCGCGGTTATTTCTGCGCGTCGTGTGGCAACATTCCGCCCCAGCAACGAATTTCGCGAACGTGTGGCAAATCATAAGTAAACAAAAAAATCCCCCAATCGGGGGATTTTTAATTAGAATAATAACAGGTTGATGTGAATTTTTGGGTTCCTGAACCGATTGTGTCTGAAAAACTGCTGGTGGTGCCAGACGATAAATAACATGCGGTGGCGGAACTTCTGTTGCCTTCGCTGGTATTACCATAAACAGTCCCAGATGTTGTTTGAAATGATGGACAACGCGCACACGACAACATCGCCGTCAACAGGGTTGATGAACCACTGGACATATAATAACCCTCGGCACATCCATAATGCGAATGGGTTGAAGCATAACAACTGTCGTAATCATCATCAAGACTTTGGTACGTACGTTGTACAACACCAGTTGTGGACGTAGAAGTCCAATCTGTTATATAACCATCAATGCAACCACACAAACTGCATGCGCTTTCGTTACCATAATCACAATAATAATCTACACCACCAGACGAGCCCAAATAACACGTGTAATAAGAATCAGAAGTTGAACAATCATCCATCACAGAAACACCGTCATCACAATTACAAGAGACAACGATCATACACCCCATACCCTCTGTTGTGCAATCGCTATAACACCAACTGCCTGGGCTGCTGCCGGCCGATACCATTAAATATGCCGACGCTGTATTTATACAACACATTGCCAGCGACAAACCGACGTTTAGATTCGGCATAAAGTGGGAGTAAAAAAATGCAGAAATCTGGGATTAAATTTTTGAATATTTTGCCGATAACAATCGTCCCATTGGATTCGGCGTTTGTTAATCTTGTCTGCACCGCATATTTTAGCGCGTTTGACGGATTTTTGCAAGCGATAAAGTTGGGTACATGTTTACTGGGTTGCCACGCAAACTGGCGTTTGCTCGCAATGACAATGCAGTGCTGCAAAGCGACAAAGAAAAGAAAAAAGACCACCCCGCCCTGTGGGCACCCCTCCACCGGAGGGGAACGTACTGATGTTTTTAATGTTCAAGCGCAAGAAGTGTTCAGAAC
>JAFTNY010000018.1 GCA_017451625.1 Alphaproteobacteria bacterium | reverse complement strand
TGTTTTTTTTTGAAATTGTTATACCAAATTTGTTCTAGGTTTGATTTGAAAGATGGACCTTGGGTTATAATGGATATGGCAGGAACGAAAATACCTTTACAGGCGTTCATTACATCAATTACAGTTGAATTCTCGTCAAAATGCAATTCGTTAAAATAGTCGTATATTGTGTGGTAGTGGTGCCAAAAGCTTGATAATAGCTCACAACGTCGTGCCGCAGATTCGATTGTGTTGGCTTTTTTAAATTTTATTACCATTTTTGCGTTTTGTAGTTCGTTTTCTGTGATGGGTTGGGCATTAACTATTGAATGGCATGTTTTTGCGATGCGCGTAATCATATTTTCGATATTTTGGATAGAGGTTTCTGTATTGATAGTATGTGCGGATATTGTTCCGTCGCCTATTTTTCCTAATGATATCCCATAAGCAAGGCCAGCATTATGGCGTATGTCGGAGAATAAGCGACGTTGTAGTATCTGTTTAGATAATACAACTGCGGATTTTAGTGGACGACTCTCGATATCATTTGATGTTTGGTCTTGAAAGCAAATAGATAGTTTAACATTTTGTTGGGTTTCAATGTTATTGTGTGCGATACGTGCGCTGATTTTGGTATTGGTTTGATTTTGGCTGCCGTTTGACACAAATGAAAATAACTTGTTCAAGAGTGTCAGTATTTGTTCTGTATTGTGAATGGCGCCTGATATAACAATACTCATGTTTTGTGCGTTTAAATTATCAGTTAAGAACGTTTTTAATTGTTGAGAGGAAAAGCTTTGAATGGTTTCTGGTGTGCCAAGGATGCCGGTTTCCATGCGTGTTCCAGAAAATAGCATTTTATATTTGTATAGTGTAAATACTTTTGATGAATTGTCGATACTGCGTCTATATTCGTCTAAAATTATTTGACGTTCAGTTTCAACATCGTTGGGGGCGAATAATGAGTTCTGCAGCATGTCAGCTAGAGTTTCTAATAATACAGTTATATTTTCTGATAGAATATGTCCTGCAAGGCATAGTTGGGAATAGCTGGTGTACGCATTGCGTATGCCACCACTGTTGCCGATATGATTGGTGATGGCGTCTGCAGTTGGCAAGTTTGTGGTACCGCGACATAGCATGTGTTCTACGAAATGTGCTATCCCACATATTGATGGTTGTTCGATATTGGCCCCAAAGCCCAGATTGATTATTGCTGCGGTTGTTGCTGTTGGCATTGGGTCTAGGATTACGTTAATCCCATTAGATAAAGTATATTTTTTTGGTGTGTACTGCATTTGGAACGCGTTTTAGTAAGAGGGGGGGAGACTTGTGCCACCCCCCGCCCTATTTTTTGTTGGTTTTAATGTAAGCGTGAAAATTTATTGTTGTATTGGTGAGCGCGTAAACGTTGCTTGTTTGTTGTGTATAAGTGTTTTGCAGGGATATGAGATGAGTTGTTTTTCATTTCTATCCATTCGCCGTCTGTGTCCAGTATTGCAATACCGCAACTTGGTTCTTCTGTGTCTGTACCAGCACAGGGTTCAACTGTTCCGATAGGTGTGTCGTCTTCGTCTGCACATTTATATGCCGAGGTGGTGAAATGTTGTTGTGTCGTGGGAATGTTGTAGAGCAGGATAATTTTTTTCATCGCAAAAGTCCTTTTGTATAGGTGGTTAGAAACAGAAAGTTTCTGTATAAAATGCTAAAATATTCATATCTGTTGGCAAATGATTTTTTTGTAAAAAGTTCAAATATTTGTCTTGCGCTTTTTCAGGTGTTGTGTAAGAATTAGACATGTCGCGCCGAAAAGCACTTGACCTTTTGGTGTGTTCGCAGTATTTTATGGTGAGTCCTTGGGGATATGGCGGAATGGTAGACGCTGAGGACTTAAAATCCTTTGGTCATTGCGACCGTGTGGGTTCGAGTCCCACTATCCCCACCACTGTGTTTGTTTGGATGTGTAGCTCAGTTGGTTAGAGCGCTTCGTTCACATCGAAGAGGTCGTTGGTTCGAGTCCAATCACATCCACCACAAATTAAAACCCGCCGTTCTGGCGGGTGTTTTTTATCGCAGTCCCTTGGCACGACAGCATGCGGATGCGGCGGCCTTCCAATCAGAGTACTGTTTCGAAGGATTGCGTAAGTCGCGCCATGGTTGCCAACTGTTGCATTTTTTGTTGTTGCCGGTGCCTGTGCATTTGGCATAGCGACGCAATGAACATGTTTGATTTGAAATCTTGCCTGTGTCGGTGGTGCATTTTACAACGACGTTTTGATTTTTGGCATCGTTTTGACCCAATTCTTTGGATGACAAGACCTGATATGCATTTGCAGAAAACACAGTTGTTGTAATTGCCAGTAATACAAATAATAATTTTTTCATTATTGGTCCCCCATTCGTATGTTCATATTATAAGAATTTATCGTGTGAAAAACAATAAGAATAAATTTTAGTGTGTTGTCCATGGTGTGTCGTTCATAACCAGATAGTACAATGATGCACTGTCGGTGCCGGCGTTGCGCAATATTGGGCGTACGACATAGATGTCTATGTCGCATGGGGTGGATGTGTTATCTTGGATTTCTGTCAGGTCTTGGTGAAATTTTGCTGCAAAATCCATTGCCTGCAGGTATGCAGCATCGTCGTCGGCGGGGGTGGTGGCACTGCCCGCCCACATTAGCCACATTCCATGATTTACAACGTTTTCTTGGCCGGCCAAATCGTCCGCAGACAGCAACAACAATGGTGCAAATTCAACGCCACTGGTAAAGTCGCCGGTACTGGTTTCGGTGTAATCATACATGTCGCCAACAAATCTTAGTGCGCCGTATATCAGCCCGCCGGCCGCGGTCATTTTGGCCAGTGCGCCGGCGTGTTGCAAAGATGTCTGGAACAGCCAATCGCGAATTTGGGTGGACAGTTTACTGCTGCGTGCGATTTTTGCACCCTGCCCGATTTTTGCGCCGCCGGTAAAAGATGCACGTGTCGCGCGGGCCGCGCGCGCGATGATATTGCCGCGCTGTGGCAAACGCAATGCGCGCAGATTACGGCGATATGCGTTTAATTCTGAAAAACTGCGTGTGGCATCGCGATATTTTTTTACGTCGGCATTTGATTCCAGTGTTTGCATTGCAGTGCGCGCAGTGTTTAATTCGGCGGTCTTGGCCGCGTGGCGCGCCGCGTCAGTGGTGGCGTCGATTGTGCGTAGTTCGTCGGTTAATCTGTCAACGGTTTGTGTGGCGCGAATATAGTCGCGGACAGCGTCGACACGTGATAATGCGCGAATGCTGGATGTTAAATCTTTTAAGACACGTGATGCGCGTGCGGCCTTGGTTGCGCCGGATATGACAGTACTGCCCCCCATGGTGGCGACGGTTAAAACAACGTCCAGTGCGATTTCGGTGTATGAAATCCACTGTAAATTTACATCGCCGGCAACATAGTAATCATTTGTGTCGTCGTCGATATTGACGGTCATGGCGGTGGCGCGATTTATGGCATAATTATCGTTGGCCAAGGCACTGCGACTGGTGCATGTGTTGCCATGTGGATATAATTTATCAATGTTTTGGTGTATGTATTCCAGTGCGATGGTGTTGTTTTTGTTGGGGCCTACAAAATCATCCAGTGCGCCATGTTCAACAACCATAATCGCATACCATGCAGGTTCTGTGTTTGTCCAAACAGAATTTGTGTCGTGCGCCCCAACAGATGGATTTGGATCGGACAGTGGTAGTTCGCGCTTGGTTGCCAATGACAGGCGTTGGCGTAAAATCCTTGGTTGGGTTTCATAGTTAACAATGATTTCGCGGCCGCCGTCAAAGGTGTATTTTATTGGTGCGAATTTTATGATGTCTGTGTCGGCGACAGATGTGATTTCGGGACATTTTAATACATTGCCCAAAACATCGTGTGATGTAAAAGTCTGGTGAATCCATTGTTGAATTTTTGCTTCGTCATCGGATTCACTGACGGTGTGGGCGGTGGATGCCAATGCGTTGGAAAAAATATCTGATGCGCAATCGGCGAATGCGTGCGCAGTGAACAGTTGCGACAAAGTTATCAGGGCAAATATTGTGTGGATTTTTTGCATTTACTGCGCAGTCCCACATTGTTTTTCAAAAGATTTTATTGCCGATTCCAGTTTTCTGATTAGTGCAGAATATGGATCGCCACTTGATATTGGTGTGCCGTCTTCGTTTGTTGTGGGTTGCCAATTCCAACAAAAGTTTTCTGGGTCTGGGATTGGATTTACATCGGTTGATGGTGGTTCGTTGTTGTTGCACCAACGTGGATCGCACTTGGGCGACCATGTATCATCCTGCCACAGGCCGTCCCACCAAGACAGTTTTGTAGGTTGGCCGCCCTGCAAACATTGGCGAACACCGGCAAGTGGTTGGCCGTTTTCGTTGGTGGCATCACAGAACATATAGCCGCCGATTTCAACCTGACGTTCGCCCTTGTTAAATACAGTGTTGCAACAGGTAAACAGACCGGTTATTGGGTCGTGCAAGCAATCTGTTTCTGAAAACAGTTGTGAACCTGCGATTGCACCACCGACCACCGCGCCGACGGCTGCGCCAATCCAACCCGCTTTTGAACCCCATAATGCACCAACACTGACACCACCCAGCAGGCCAGATGCAGCACCGCCAGCAACATTTGATGCGGTGTGTTCCCCCTGTCCGGCGGTGTTTTCATAGATACCGTACGCGCCCAAGGCGCCACCAACGACTGCGCCAGCGCGTTGCAAGTTGCTGGCCCCTGCCCAACCTGTTTTTGGTGTTGTGGTAGGTGCTGGTGTTGGATTTGGTGCTGGACTTGGAGCTGGTGTTGGTGCTGGACTTGGAGTCGGCGTTGGTGTTGGGGCCGGTGTTGGTGTAACCCCAGGCATGCCTTGGACATTAATTAGACGGCCGGTTTTTGCATCGCGCCAGCGATGGTCGCTGATTGATTGTACTGGGACGACCCCTGTGTCGTTCCACATTAATGCAATCGCATCGTTAAATACGAATGTTGTTAGACATAGAATGCAAATTAATTTGTTGAACATCAATATGTCCCCTTTAATTTGCAATCGGCAAATTTTGTGCCACGTGTACGACAGTTTTTCAAAGTGGCCAAGTCTGCGGCCATCGTTTGATATTGTTGTTTGTTTTGGGCGCAATAGGTATTTCGGTTTTGCTGTGCACGTTGTGCGCGGATGGCGGCATCTTCGGCGGATTCGATTTTCATGGTGCGATATGCACTTTTGCCTGCGTATGGTTGATAGCCCGCCGCGGCGTTTTCAATTCGTTCTTCGAATGATAAATCGGCATATGTTGATGGAAATGCGGCGCGTTCAACGCCATCGCCACCTGCCCCGTTCATGGATTGCAAGTTTTGTAATTCCAGTTTGCGTTCCAAAATGTCGGATTGCCAATCCATCAGTTCTATTTCATATGGATTTTCAATTTCATAGTCTGGTGCGTCGGCGGTTGGGTTTGGGGCGGTGGCATATGGGAAATCAACCACGCCGGATGGTGCCGCATGTCCATGCATTTTTACATAGTTGTCAAATGCTGTATCAATGTAACCGGCGCAGGCGGTGGCATAATTGCCATCAGGTATTCGCGACAGTTGCAACATAATTGCCGGACGTATGTCGGAAAGTTGTGAATCAATACAGTTATTGCGCATTGCACACTGGGTGGTGACCAAACTGGCCACAATTTGTTGACAGTCGGCTGTTTCGACATCAGGGCCGGTGGCATATACCGCCGATGGCATGCGCTGATTATATGGTGCGTTGGGCGACCAAAATGGATTGGATGAGTAGTTTTGGACGTTCTGAATCACGCCGTATTGTGAAAATGGCGTGTCAGCGTGTGCAGGTAATCCAAGGATTAGCGCACAAAAAGTCAGTAAAAATATTCTCATGTCCATAGGTCCCTGTGTGCGTATTATAACAAAAATAGGTTTGTGATTAAAGATAAAATTCCACCCAAGATAAAGAATGGTGCAAATGGAATAAATTTTTGATGGTTTATTCTGGCCCAGATTGCACCACTGATGCATGCAACGACCAATGCCAGTGCCAGCCCAGATGTCCCCAGCCACAATCCGCCAACGCCAATTAGTTTTATGTCGCCCATTCCGATTGGGGGGATGGCATCGGGGGTGCGACGACGAATGATGCTGTCGAATACAAAGCCGACGATGGCAGACAGTGCGTATCCAAATGTTGCGCCAATTGCCGCGGTGCGCAGATCCAGTGGAAAGGAATAGAATGCAATTAGCAGCAACCCCGTCAGCATCAGTGGGAATAGATATGCATCAGGTATGATGCGACGGTGGAAATCTGCGATTATAATGTGCAGTGCGCACCATGCGGCAGATGCCAGCAGTAGAATGAAAAAGATGTAAGAAATCATATTTTTCTCCCTTGCCTTTCGAATCGGAACTATGCTATGCTTGTAGTAAAGATTATAATGTATAGCAGAGGTTTTGTAAAATGAGTAAAGGTTGGGATAGTGCTGCGTTGAAAAAATTAAAGGCGTTAACAGGCAAGGGATTGTCTACGTCTGAAATTGGAAAACGTTTGGGGATGTCTAAAAATGCAATCGTGGGCAAGTTGAACAGATTGGGCTGGAACGCCAAGGCCAGTGCGGGAACTGCGGCATCTGGTGCGGCGACGGTGGCAACGGAAAAGAAACCGGCCGCGGCCAAGAAAGCGACAGTGGCGAAAAAGCCAACTGGGGCCAAGGTGGCGGCTGGTGCCAAAAAGGCGGTGGAAGCAAAAGCTGCATCGACCAAAAAGGCGGCAGCCAAAGGCGCGGCCAAGGTGGCAGATAAAAAGTCGACTGTCAAAGCGACGGCACCCAAGGTTGTGGTCAAGGAACTGGCGAATAAAAAATCCGAAGCAAAATCAGCTGAGTCGGGCAAGAATGCAGCCAAGAATTTGGCAATGCATCAGCGTATTATTCAGCATTCGTTGGAAATGGCGAACTTAAAGCCGAATCAGTGTCGGTGGCCGATTGGGGATCCGGATTCTGAACACTTTCATTTTTGTGGCGAAACAGTGTTCGTGGGCAAGCCATATTGTTATGAGCATTGTAAGCAGGCGTATCAGTTTACACCGCCAAAGAAAAAATAGAGATAAAACGGGGATTTGTGCAAATGCCGAACGAGAGAGAATATATTTATCAGCCATTGAGAGTTGTCGATTATGACATCGCAGGGAATGCACTGCGTGCGTATTATGACGCGGATGATAAATTGGTCTTGGTCATAGACTTGGTGATAAATGATATTAAACCAAATGTGCTGTTGGTTATGAATCCTGTGGGGATGCGCAAGTGGGATGATATCTTGATGAATGATTACGGGGTTGATTTAGAGACGGTTCGCCCCAAGAAAGATAATAAATATCAAAAATTGGATGTTGAATATACTGGGTTGGCGGCGTATGACGCGCTGATTCAGGCGTATGATGCAGATGAAAATTTAGCAGCGGCGTTGGTGGGGTTGGCTGAATTTCGTAATGCGGCGGCGCGGCGGTCGGCGTTGGAACGTCTGGGGGCGGCCGATATGACGGCGACACGTGCGCGTGAAACCATAGATAAAACCAATGAAACCATTGCAGAACAACAGGTGCGTGTAAAAGAACTGCGTGGTAAATTGGCGACCCAACGTCGTGATGTTGGCAAGGAACCGACCAAGCAATCGGCAGCAAAGATTTTACGCACAGAATCACAAATTGATGCGGCAAATGATAAGTTAGCGCGGTCTAAAAAACGACTGGTTAGTGCGCAACGCAGATTGGCCGCGGCAGAAGATGATATGGATGTGGCGCAGGCGATACTGCAGGCGTTGGATGCAACGGTGATTGGTGGTGTGCCGGCGGCACCAGCCCCAACCGATGTGATGACGGTGGAACCGGCACCGGTGCCGATGCAGAATGTGCCACAGTTTACAGAAATTACACCATATGAAGAACAACCAAAGGCAGAAGATATGGCCGACGAAGAAGTAAAACCGCTGTTTGATAAAGATCCAGAAATTATGGATGAAGAAATTGCGTTTAAGCCGATTGATTTTGGCGCAACGCCCAGTGTGCCGACAGAACCTGTGGTGGCACCAGTGGCGACGGATGTTTATTCAGAACCAACACCGGCAATGCCGTTGTCGTTTCAGCCACCTGTGATGTCAGAGGCGGCAGATGTGGCACCAGTGAATGCGCCGGTGTTGGATACGTTGACACCGGTCAGTTTGCCGTCGGAACAGATTGATTCTGAATTGTTGTCGACGATTGAACCGGCGGGCCTGTCGCAGGAACCGGTGATGCCAGATGTGCCAGTGGTGGCCCCTGCCCCAGTTATGCCGGTGGAAAATGTTGCGCCGGTTGTCGCGCCACAGCCAATGCCAGAAATTGCGCCTGCGCCGGTTGGGGACGAGGCGCGGCCTGTGTCGCCAATCGCGGGGACATTGATGTCGACTGTGCAGCCAGTGCCGTCTGAAAAGCGCAAACCGTCCGCAGTGTATTATGTAATGCTGATTGTTTTGATTGTGTTGTCGATATTTACGTTGTGGTTGTATCAGCGGTCAACGAATGACGCGTTGCCTGAATTGGGGGCCAAGACAGCACCGGTGGCAGCAGATAGTGCGGTTGTTGCGGATGATGCAGCAGATGCCAATGTTGCCAAGGATGCATCGCCCTTTATCGATGTGGATGGTGTCGGGGGTGTGGCATCGGATGAAGGTGCCGCGGCAGATAATACACCGGATGTGGATATTGCCGTTGCGGTGGATGTTGAACCAGAACCAGTGGTGGTGACACCGGCGGTGCCGATTGCGCAGTCGACACCAGACGTTGAACCAGAACCGATTGTCGTGACACCGGCCCCAGAAGTGGTGGATGCGGCGGTTGTGGTGCCAGAACCTGTGGCGACGATATCACCTTTCTTGACCGCGGAACCGGTTGCGGCGGTTGAACCCCAGCCGATTGTGGATGTGGTGGTGAATAAACCGGCCTATAACGTTTCGCAGAACGAAAAGATGTTTGTGGCGGCACCAGAATATGAAACGGATGCGCCGACCGAATATTATCAGCCAGAACCCGTCGACACATATGTAGAAGAAGTGGCGGTGGCCGATGAAACGGTTGAAGAAACATGCGCGGATGGTAATGCACCAGATGCAGATGGATGCTGTGCGGGTGAATATTTGACCGATATGGGAAATGGCGAGTATGCGTGCTGTGTTGATGGTACGGATGAATGTTTCCCACCGATGTTTTAAGATTAAAAATCCCCCGATTGGGGGATTTTTAATTGTAATAACAGTTTGATGTATAGCGCTTACTGCCACTGCCGGTTGTGTCAGAAAATGACCATGTGGAACTGGATAGTACATAGCAACTGGTGGCAGATGTAGAACCGGTTGATGCGGTGGTGGCGGTGGCATTGCCGTCAGGGCAGTCGGAACAAGCACCGGTTCCAGAGCTGGATTTATGTGTTCATATTTGCTTACATAGACTGGGTTGCTACGCAAACTGGCGTTTGCTCGCAATGACAAAGGAATACATAAAACAATGGATTCCCGCCTGCGCGGGAATGACGGTGTTTAAGTTTTGCAAATAAAAAGTTCCCATCCTGCGTCGGGGGGCTTTGAAAAAAATAAGGAAGAATAAAAAAGACCACCTCTCGCCTGCGGCGTACTCCTCCACAGGAGGAGAACCCTCTGACGTGTTTAAGGGGACAAAAAATACAAAAATGTCGTCACCCCGACGCAGGTCGGGGCCATTGCGTTCTGGACTGTTCGTGTGTTTAAATCTTAAAAACATTGTCATCGCGTGGCATAGCCGCGGCATGCAAATAAGAAACACAAGAAACTGGATTGCCACGCAAACCAACGTTTGCTCGCAATGACAAAGGAAGGAATAAAAAAAAGACCACCTCCCGCCTGCGGCGTACTCCTCCACAGGAGGAGAACCTGCCACGCATTGTTATTGACGAACGGTGTTGCCCAAACAAAGGCAAGAAGTCGCCAGAACGCAGTGGATTCCCGCCTGCGCGGGAATGACGATGCTTAAGCAGTGCGAAGATAAGGTTTTGGTAAAAAAAGCAAATCCCCCACAGTGGGGGGATGGTTAGTTTGTGTAAAAACAATTTGCTGTATATTTTGCTGTGCCGGAACCTGTGCTGTCCGAAAAAGAAACAGTGGTTCCAGACGGTAAATAGCACGATGTTATTGCGGTACTGCCCGCAACACTGGTGCCATAAACACCGCCTGATGATGGGCAACGTGTGCAGCCCGATGTCCCGTTTGATGATGAACCGTAGTATCCAGAAGCACAACGGTATTCGGTGCTGGACGAACATACGCATGTTGACGTGTTGCATGTCTTTTTTGTGCGCTGTTGATACCCTGTATTACCGGCGGTCCATGAACCAGATGTACAGTCGCTGCATGTGCCGTCGCATGCTTTTGTGCACATGTCATAATAATAAGTCATGCCACAAGTAGTAGATGTGTGTGAGGTCGAAGTAAGTTCATAACCGGTCATACATGCAGTATGTTCTGTTATTTGGAATATTTTACCGGTACTGCTATTTATATAACATTTGTTTGTACTGCTGGTCCCAAAAGCAGATGTTGGCGCATTTTCGTTTACGGTACTGCCACACGTGGTTGTTGTACAAGTAAGTGTCATGACCGCCATTGCATAGTTTGGTGGCGACATAACCAATATAGTTGGTATTAACAGTAATTTTTTCATGATTTTTTTATCCCTTTGTTTTTGTTAAACAAAAACCGCCATGGAATTGGCGGTCGGGGATTAGAAAAATCATAATAGAGAAATGACCCCGCGATTTTCGGGTTGCCCCTGTTGTATAATCGCGGACCCCCGACCGGTTTTATTTCAGTCGGGCAACAAAAATATACGGCGAACATGCAGTCGCCGACATTTCTATTTGTCGGATTCAATGTATATTGTTATACATTGCTCTATTATGGGATTTTCTAGGTCCCTGAGCCAACATCCCTGTTGATTCAGAGTGAATTATACATTTAAATATTGAAAACGCAAAGATAAATTGTTGCTTTAGAAAATTGTGGTTGATGATAAATAAAAAATCCCACCGTTTGGTGGGATTTGTTTGCAAAACTTAACGTTTGCTGAACTGTGTCGAACGACGGGCCTTGCGGAAACCGTAGTGTTTACGTTCAACAACACGACTGTCGCGGGTCAAGAAGCCAGCGGCCTTTAATGTGGCGCGCAATTCTGGTTCGACCTTTTCCAGTGCCTTGGAAATACCATGTTTTACGGCACCGGCCTGACCTGACAAACCGCCACCTTCGACCATTGCAACAATGTCATAAGATGTTTCGCGCTTTGTAATGCCAAATGGCTGGGCGATAATCATCTGCAATACCGCACGACGGAAGTAATCGCTGGATGCCTTGCCGTTGACGGTGATATTGCCTTTCCCAGGCATCAAATATACGCGGGCAACGGAATCTTTACGTTTGCCGGTTGCGTATGTCGCATCGTTCAATTTTGGTGTTGCAACTGGTGCTTTTTTAGCAACAGTCTTTTTTGCAGGGGCAGCTTTTTTTGTTGTTTTTGCTGCTGTTTTCTTTGCTTCTGCCATTATTCGCCCCTTTTGTTTTTACGGTTCAAGCCAGCAAAATCAATAACTGTTGGTTGCTGGGCTTCGTGTTTGTGTTCAGCACCTGCATAAACGTGCAGTTTGGTCAAACGCTGGTTTGCCAATGCAACAGCAGTGCGGCGGCCCATCATGCGTTTTACCGCGTTGAAAACCAATTTTTCTGGTTTTTCGCTGCGCATCTGACCCAATGTGCGAGATTTCAATGAACCTGTCCACAAGCTGTGCCAGAAGAAACGATCTTTGTCCGCCTTGTGTCCAGACAAAGCAACCTTGTCTGCGTTGATGATGATTACATGGTCGCCACAATCCATATTTGGTGTCCACGTTGGCTTGTGCTTGCCACGCAGGATGTTTGCAGTATATGCCGCCAAACGTCCCAGCGTACAATCAGTTGCGTCAATCAGATACCATTTGGCATCTAATTCGCACTTTTTTAACGATTTTGTCGCTGCCATTTTATTTTACCCTTGGTTTTATAAATTAAAGCGGGCTTATTATGCCGCAACCCGCCGGAAATGTCAAGAAAAATCCATATGGTATTATCATACCGTATAAAATACATAAGAAAACGCCCGATTGGGCGTTGTTTACATTTCGTTCGGGATTTTTAGACCCATTAAATCAATTGTTTTTGCCAATGTGTCGCGGGCAATGCGGGCAATATGCAAACGCCCTGCCCTGATGTCAGATGGGACATCGTCGCGCAAGATTGGACAGTTGTGATAAAATGTATTTATCAACTGGCACAAGTCATAGGCATAGTTTGCAATCATGTCTGTGGCGCGATTTTCAAATGCGCTGTGTACTGTGCGTTCAAAATCCAGTATGCCAATCAACAGATTACGTTCGTCAGGTGTCATTGGTATGTATTCTGCGTTGGCCGCGTCGTTGGCGCGTTTCAGTACGCTGTTCAGGCGGACCGCAGTATATAAAATGTATGGGCCAGTGCGACCTTCGAAACTGGTGACGGCGGCCGGATCAAAGATATAGTCAGAACGTACGTCGTGCAACAGGTCGTTGAATTTTACCGCGGCCAAGGCAATGGCACTGATTGTGTCGTCGTCCAAGGTTTTGCCAGATTCTGAAACGCGTGTTTGTACGGCGGCGTTAACGGCATCGATAATGTCGTCCAAGCCGGCGGCGTTGCCGTCGCGTGTTTTGAATGGGCGGCCGTCGCGACCGTTGATTGTACCGTATCCGATGTGTTCAAATTTGTCATAGTCGAAGATGTCGGACATTGCGGCGGCGCGGAATAGTTGTTCAAAGTGAAGACTTTGGCGCAGGTCGGTAAAATAGATGATTTTGTCGGGATTGTCGGTCTGTTTGCGACAATATACCGCGGCCAAGTCGGTTGAATCATATGTGTCTGCCCCGCGCGAGTCGGTCCACATATATGGTGGCATTGGGTTGTTATCGTCTTCACGTTT
>JAFTNY010000017.1 GCA_017451625.1 Alphaproteobacteria bacterium | reverse complement strand
TAAATACCCAGAAATGATACATTGGGCTGAAAACAACAAAACTAATTACCCAGACCAAGATATGCTGAATACGACATGCCGCGGGCGCATTAAGCCAATGTCGCGTAAGTTTAACGTGATTGTTGATGGTGGCTACAGTTTCTTGAAAACAATGAACGCCACCCAGTATCGCGACATGCGTCATCCTGTGATGTTGCATTATGCGGGTAAAATAAAGCCATGGGACATGACGATAAAACATTTCTTTACGTTTAGTATTTACCGCAAATATTACAAGACTGTTTTAAACAACTATTAAACACCAAGGCACTAAAATGTACGCACAAATATTATTGTTAAAATATTTTTGGAAACCAATATCGTTTATATTTTCATTGTTCTGTACCAACAGCACAAAACGTCGTGCCATCAGGCAAAAGTATCTTTACTCCAAACCATTCCCGTACCCGAATGTTTTATCTGTTGCAGATACCATTAAATTGCTACAGGGCGGGGCATCTTTGGCGCGCTTGGGCGATGGCGAGTTTAATTTGGCACTGGGCAAACGTTCGATTTGTTATCAAAAGAATTCACCAGAATTACAGCGGCGCATGCGTGAAATTCTAAAAAATCCGAACGGCAAATGTCTGGTTGGTATTCCGCCACGTCCAACGCAATCTGGATTCTTTCGTGAATATTTTACACGCTATCCACATATACTGTCTATGATGAAATTACGCGCCACCTATGCCAACGCAAACATTTCCAGAAACAACGACTTCTTGGTTTCAGGCGTCAAAGAATATCGCAAAATATGGGACAATAAAACAGTCGTATTTATTTATTCGTCTGCTGGTCGATTTGATATAACACCAGATTTATTCTCTAATATAAAAACATATCATCATATCGACATCAGTGCGCGCGATGCTTTTGAACAGTACGACACAATAATGGCACAGGCACGCACATACCCCACAGATTACCTATTTTTGATTGCGTGCGGTCCCGCTGCAACGGTCTTTGCATATGACTTATGCGCCATGGGGTACCAAGCGATCGATATTGGCCACCTGCCAAATTGCTATGCAAACGAAGTGGTCGGCGCGCCGATGCCCGAAAAACTACCAATATGCAAATAAAACAAAAATCCGCCACAAACGTGGCGGTTTTATTCTGGCGCACCCAGCGCGATTCGAACGCGCAATCCCCGCCTTCGGAGGGCGATGCTCTATCCAGTTAAGCCATGGGTGCAATACACGCTATTATAATTATTTTATATTAAAATGCAAGGGGGGACTTACCGTTGCGGCGGTGGATTATAACCACGCCATAACATCTGATTCAGTTTTAATTGCGGCGCACGAATAGATTGCAATATTTGCAAACCTGTAATAATCGCATTGCGGTTAAGTTTTCTTTGCATTGTGTCTTCATAAAAATCCATTATTTCATTATGGTTATTCAATGGATAAACACGCAGCATTGTCAACACCGAAAAACTTTCATTACACAGTGCCACAGAATCCAAATCAATCAGTCGTGTCGCATTCATTTTTTCATCAACCAGTATATTTTGCACCTGTAAATCATTGTGCATCAGGCGCATTTCACCACGTTGCGAAAACAACTTATGCACCATACCATATGCGTTGGCCAGTGCAGGGGGCAACCGCATTTTCTGGGTCATCGTAAAAACATCCGATGCATATCTGCAGAACTTTGGCTGGAATTTATCTGGTCTTATTTCTGTAATCTTTTTTTGGATTTCAATCGCCTGCTTAAACGCATTAAAAATCTGTGTGTCTGTTGCGCCATATTGAATGTGTTCATACAGTGTTTTATCGTGGCAATATGGGTACGTTTCAAACCACGTGTTTAAATACGCATGAACACTTATTCGCGGCACAGGAACATCGGCCAGTTCTAATAATTGACTGACCGCACGATTGCGAAAACTAAGTGCATATTCATTAAATTTGCACACCTGTACACAACTGGGGGTGTTTACCAAAAATATCGGACTGACCCCACCGCAAATGTTTGGATGGCGTATCGCCCATGAATTTGGGAATGCAGATTTAATCGCTGCTTTATAAAAATCTTCACTATGCTTTTGCATTTCTTATCTTACATAACAACGAAAATATAATTTACATATATTTTCAATAATATCTATCTGTTGACGATGAATCCTGTTCGGCATAATATCATTACAAACACTATAAAAATCCTGTTTGTTCAGGTTATTGTGTTCCAAACTTAAACCTGTTATTGCAACACTGAAATTGATATTTGCAACCGACACAGCATTTAAATCCAAAATCGTCATCAGGTTCATATTATCATCTAACACAATATTGCGTGGCGTTAAATCACAATGACAAATACTTTGCGGGCCGTAATTCAGCATTTTCGTCCCATATTTTACAAATTGTCCCAATACCCAAGAATGTGTTCTGTTTATGATGTTGGATTGCGCAACACTGGCGCAGTTCTTGTTTTCAATATTTTGAAAGTTTTGCACCGGAATATCAGCAATCTTTTTCATCTGCAACGCAATGGTTGCATAGTTGTCTTGGATTTGCTGATGTGTCATACCCATATCTAAATATTCTTGCATGGTCAGACCCGAAACATATGGATATGTTTCAAAATATTGCCCATTATACAGATGCAGTTTAATCTGTGGTACATTAACACCATGATTTGCCAACACCTGACTGACATCATGATTTCTGTGTGCGACGCATCTGTCATTAAAGCGAAACACAGTCTTTTTGCCGTCAAACGTTTCGACAATCAGCACCTGACTGTTTGTTCCTGCGATAAAGGGTCTGTCAACACGACGGATGTTATCCGTCGTATGTTGTATCGCTTTATAACAGAAACCTAAATTTGTCATTGCTTGCTTATCTTTTTATTGTTGTCAAATATATTTTATTGTCAAACTAATAAAAGTCAAGGTTTTATGGAATTATTAGCCCTGTTGCAGGGATGCCAGCATAAAGTCATCTAAATCGCCGTCCAGCACCGCCGCAGAATCAGTCTTTTCCACACCTGTGCGCACATCTTTGACCAACTGATACGGGTACAGAACATAGTTTCTGATTTGGCTGCCCCATTCAATTTTTTTCTGTGCTGCCTTGGCGGCATCTTCGGCCTCGGCCCGTTTTTGCAGTTCCAGTTCATACAGTTTACTGCGCAGCATTTTCATTGCCATCTCGCGATTTTGAATCTGACTGCGTTCATTCTGACAGGTCACAACCGTATTTGTTGGTATGTGGGTAATACGAACCGCGCTGTCTGTCTTGTTAACGTGCTGGCCACCGGCCCCAGATGACCGATATGTATCAATTCGCAAGTCTTTGTCATTGATTTCAATTTCAATCGTGTCATCAATATCCGGCCACACATCAACAGATGCAAAACTGGTCTGCCGCTTGCCATTTGCATTAAATGGCGAAATTCGCACCAATCGATGAACGCCAATCTCGTTCTTCAGCCATCCGTATGCACGTTCACCTGATATTTGATATGTGATGTTTTTAATACCGGCGGTATCACCTTCGTGTTCTTCGATAACATCAATTTTAAATCCATGCCGTTCCGCCCACCGCGCATACATACGCGACATCATCTGGGCCCAGTCTTGGGCCTCGGTCCCGCCTGCGCCGGCTTGGATAAACAAGAACGCACCATTGCCATCGGCTGGCTCGCGAAACAGGGTAATAAACTTTGCCCGATGCGCCGTCTGGCCCAATGCCTCGATTGCGTTTAAAACATCTGCATCATCTGGCGCAATTTCATATAAATCGCGCAGGTTTTTATATTCAGATTCCATCGCGACCAGTTCGCCCAATGTCTTTTCCAGCCCCGACTTTTTTTGCAGCACAGCGCGTGCATTCTCGGGATTGTCCCATAAATTAGGGTTATTAACCTGCTGATCTAGTTCTGAAATCTGTTTCTGCAACTTTTCAGGGTCAAAGAAACCCCCTGACGGCAGAAATGTCGTCGGCAATTTGTGATAAAACGTCTGTTGCGATAATCATTATGGCCAACATAATATCAGTTTCTTTTGCTAAATCAAATGAATGTTTGCCTTTTTTTTATGGCTGTGATAAAATCAACCTAACGAGAGGGGATTTTACATGAAACAGTTTATGTGTATTTTTGGTTTTATCGGCGCATGTTTGCTGGGGAATGCCGCGGTTGCTGTGTCCGCCGGCACTGTTGGTGCAAACAATAATTCGCGTGGCATATCGGTCCAAACACCAACCGCCCATGGTGGCGCACGTGGCTATGCCGGCGTCGCAAATGCATACAAAACGAACCAACGCAACACATATTTTATGGTGACCCAGCCGGATGTTGACACCGCCTGTCGGGAAAAGATTTTTGCGTGCCTGTCTGATTATTGTGGCGACGTGACCGTCGTCCCTGGGCAACGCGAATCCAGATGCCAGTACGCAACCGAAAGTGAACTGTACAATTACACATTGCTGTGCCTGCAGAAAGACACCGAAATCTTGTTGCCTCAATATGGCGTGAATACCAAAAACGGCACCGGCGGCATGAATACCGCGGCGCGCCTGTGCCCATCATATGTCCAGCAAGAATTAATGTCATACCTGTCCATGTCCAATATGGCGAACGATTTATCAAAATCTCATTCTGATTTGTGCTTACAGCGCCGTCAAGAATTAGAAGCCGCCATGTCATGCCATTCTGTTGCATTGGCATACGGCAATGAAACATCCAGCATGTTAACAACACAATTAACAGATTATTGCGGCGCAGGTGTTCCTGGGGGCAGTGCTGAAATGGTAACCCGCTTTGCCAACGCCGGAAACGTTGGTGCAAACATCTGGGGATGGGCGGAAAAAATCGTCAGTTTGGACCTTAATAAAAAAGGTGAAGACTGGCAAGCCGCCGTTGATGCCGTCTTGGCCAGTTATACAAACCGCATGAATTTGGCCTGTGGTGATAATTTGCAATTAAACACCGTATCCCATCCAACAAACACATCGTCCGAACCAACCGCACTGCAAACCGCGGCGGCGTTGGCGGTGGGTATGGCATTCCCAACCACAGAACAAAAGATTGAAAATCCATATGAAAACTGGTCTGTTTGGATGGAAATCACATCTATGTCCGAACTGTACCAATATAATGATGCGTATCAGGTTGTTATGGCGGCACTATCGAATCCATCTACGACCCAAAATGCATTTTTGACCAGTGCCCAAATGGACAATATGCAAACTGCATACACACGCGGCACCAAAGTATTTATTATCCGCGACAGTGCACGCTGTTATGTCATACCGGTTGCACAAATGACCGCGGCCGAACAATCATTGGTCGCGCAATCATTTGCAAATTGCGTCAACAAATAAAACAAACCCGCCACTGGCGGGTATTTTTATTCCTGAAATACGCTTGAACAGAATTACAAATTCTGATATAATTTTCACTATGAAATTTACCAGACGTACACTTTTACAATTCACCGGATTTTCAGTTATGGCAACGGCATTATTGCCACGTATGGCATTCGCCGCGCGCAATACTTTGCGTTCATTACGAACCGGCATTCAACCTGCAAACAAAACGCGTTTGGTTATCGAAACCGCAACACGACCATCGTATTCTTTGTCATACCCATCGGGCCAGTTGGTGATTACCATCGCAAACACCACTGCAAACACCGGCATATCTGCATCACTGGCATCGGGTGGCTTGGTAAAATCTATTGCACAGGCACAAAACGGCGACGCATTGCAAATTATTGCCACATTGCGCAAACCGATTGCCCAAAT
Organism: Alphaproteobacteria bacterium; assembly: GCA_017451625.1. Lineage (GTDB taxonomy): Bacteria > Pseudomonadota > Alphaproteobacteria > Rs-D84 > Rs-D84 > Enterousia. The sequence continues at coordinate 5,781 of JAFTNY010000017.1, read as the reverse complement.
TCCAAAATCATCTATTATGATTCTGGAACCCAATGGCGATAACGATTATCGTCTGGTGTTGGATTTTGTCGCGGGTCAGGCAAACGCCACCGCCGACACATCCTATACAACATCATCTGCCGCCACGACAACGGCGGTAACCGCGGCCCGCAAATACATCGTGGTTGTTGACGCTGGCCATGGGGGCAAGGACCCCGGCTGCATAGGCAAGGGCGGCACACGCGAAAAAGACATCGTGTTATCGGTTGCCAAAAAATTAAAGTCAAAACTGGATGCTAACGGCTTTAAAACACACCTGACACGCAGCGATGACACCTATCTAAAACTGGCGCGTCGCGCAGAAATCGCAGAACAGCGCAAGGCAGATTTGTTTATCTCGCTGCATGCAAACGCAAACCCCAGCCGTAAAATGAAGGGATTTTCAATCTATACCCTATCTGAAAAGGCGTCCGACGAAGAGGCAAAAAAACTGGCCGAGGCCGAAAATGCCGCCGATAAAATCGGGGTCGAAGGTTTTACCCAATTCGAAGAAAATATCCGCATTGCACTGTCGTCGTTGCAGCAACACGCCGTTGCCGAAATGTCCGAAGAATATGCCAACGGCTGCGCCAAGGCATTCAAGCGCGCAGATATCGAACAACAGGCCGGTCCCGACGTTCGCCATGCGCCATTTGCGGTATTGCGATCAACCGTCCCTGGGGCATTGTTGGAACTGGGGCACCTGTCGAACACCGCCGAAGAAAAATTGCTAAAAACATCCAAGCATCAGGACAAATTGGTCAACGCCATTGTAAAATCGGTCAAGAACTATAATTTCGAAGTATAAGTATAGTACACATCTCATGGGATTGTTCAAAAAATTAAAACGCAGATTTACAAAAACCCACCAAACGGTGGGTTAAATTCTGGCGGAGACGAAGGGATTTGAACCCTTGATACGGGGTTGCCGTATACACGATTTCGAGTCGCGCGCATTCAACCGCTCTGCCACGTCTCCATTTGCAAGCGCAATTATATATATTTGAAAAATATTTTGCAAGGGGTAAATCTTTTCGTTATACTGCATCACATGGCCAAAGGATTCAATGAACAAGTTTACGATACCGTTGCCCGCATTCCTGTGGGGCGTGTTGCATCATTCGGACAAATTGCCGCAATGATTGGCCGTCCACGAATGGCGCGCTTTGTCGGATATGCGTCTAATAACAAGGCATCATGGCACCTGCCATGGCACCGCGTTGTATTCAAGGACGGCAGTTTGTGTTCCGGAATGGCCGCAGAACAGTATCGCGCACTGCGCGCCGAAGGTGTACGATTCGACGCCGAAAAACGCGTCATCATGTCTGAATATCAGTGGGACCCCGAACGCGACGGCGTACCAATGGACATCCGCGATTTTCCGCTGGTATTTTAAACCAGAAATATATCGGACTATCTGCCCGCGGATTATTTTTTACCAGATTTCGATTTACCGATTTTGCTATAAACAACATCTTTGCCCAACTTTTTGTACGTTATAAACCATGGTGTTTCACCGCGATGCTGACGCACTGCATCTGCAGTCGTGGGTGCCAACGCCAACACATCATCGCCCACCTGCCAATTTGCAGGCAACGCCACCCCGAACGCGTCCGCGGTCTGCAATCCTGTCAAGATTCTGCGAATCTCGCCCATGTTGCGCCCCAATATCGCTGGATAATACAAAATGGCCCGAATAATACCGCCTGTATCAATAATAAAGACCGCACGAACGGCATGCACGCTGGACGAATGTGGATGAATCATTCCATATTGTCTGGCCACACTCATATTCAAATCATCGATTAACGGAAAGGTTATATTAACGCCGTTTGGCATCTTGGCAATCGTATCCAACCACGCCAAATGCGATGACAATGCACCAACAGACAACCCCACCAACTGCGTATTTAGTTTTGCAAATTCTTCTATATCACGCTGAAAAGCAACAAATTCAGACGTACATACCGGCGTAAAATCCGACGGATGCGAAAACAGCACAACCCACTTTCCGGCAAAATCACGTGGAAAATTAATTGGCCCATTTGTCGTACTGGCACTAAATTCAGGTGCCACATCACCAATCAGCGGCATCCGATTGGCATTTGCAGAAAATTCTCCATCGGACATATCATCTGCACATCCGTATAAATCAATCAGGTCATCCATACGTTCTATCTCCCTTGCTTCCGATGCCAATAATTTAGCATTTTCTGCGGATTTTATGTACAGGAACGTATTCCGAACAAAGAAAAAACTTTATTCTTGATAAAATATGCTTAAGATACTATTAATATAAGGCAAGAAAAAGGATATGAAAATATGAAAAGATCAGACATTGTACGTTCTATTCAGGTTCGTTTTAAACACATGCGCGCCAACGACGCGGCTGCAATCCTTGACACTGTGTCAGACCACATGATTGAATCCGTTGCAAACGGCGATCGTATCGAGATTCGCGGTTTCGGCACATTCCAGCCCCGCGCCCGCGCGACCAAGGTCGGATACAATCCTTGCACTGGTCAACCAATGCCACTGCCGGCCAGCACGACAATTCTGTTCAAGCCCAGTCGTGAATTAACCAAAAAGATGAATGGATAATTAAAATGTTATTTGGCAAGAAATCCGGCATCAAAAACCGCAATCGCGAACGCTATGACCGCATTCGCCGACTGATGTGGATAAAATGTGAATCATGCGGCAAATTGGTATATTACAAAGATTACAAAGAAAACAAATACATTTGCCCCAGCTGCGGTCGTGCCTTTATTATGAATCCGAAACAGCGTTTTGATTTGCTGTTCGATGACAATTCTTGGGAACGTTTGACACCGCCGGTGGTATCTGACGACCCACTGCACTTTGTCGACCGCGTGTCATATCAAGATCGCTTGGACGATGCCCGCACAGAAACCGGCTGTTATGATGCCATAACAACGGCCGACGGCAATATTGGCGGCGTTCCGTCAACAGTCTGCGTATTAAATGGATTGTTTATGATGGGGTCTATGGGACGTGCCGCCGGCGATGCCATCGTTGCTGCAATGGAACACGCCATCGCAGAACGCCGCCCATTTATTATGGTCACATCCAGTGGCGGTGCCCGTATGCAAGAAAACATTCTGTCGTTGATGCAGATGGCCCGTACAACAGTCGCTGTAAACAAATTACATGCAAATGGGATTCCATACATTGTTTTACTGACCGACCCGACATTTGGCGGCGTTACTGCATCTTTTGCAATGCTGGGTGATATTCATATTGCAGAAAAAGGCGCACGCATTGGTTTTGCCGGCCGTCGCGTAATTGAACAGAATATTCGCGAAAAATTACCATCTAACTTCCAAACCGCTGACTATTTATACGAACATGGTATGGTTGATATGGTTGTTGCGCGTGGTGATTTGCATGACGTATTGGCCAAAATCTTGGCCGTATTGACCAAGCAAACACGCACCCCAAAACAGATAAACATCAGCACCCCACCACATGACGCGTCCAAGAAGATACGCGGCATGGGCGAAAACGAAGCGTATGACAAAGTCTTGTTGGCGCGCAATGAAAACCGCCCACATTTTCTGGACTATATCAACGGCATTGTTGATGATTGGACATACTTGGCCGGCGACAGAACATTTGCCGAAGATGCCGCCATGGGATCTGGGATTGGCTTTTGGCGCGGTATTCCATCTGTCATTATCGGCCAAGAACAGGGACGAACCATCGAAACACGTCAAAAACATCGTTTTGGCATGGTAAACCCTGACGGCTATCGCAAGGCACAGCGCATGATGCGTCTGGCAGAAAAATTTAATCTGCCATTAATTTCATTGTTTGACACCGCCGGTGCGTTTGCCGGCCGCGAAGGCGAAGAACGTGGTCAATCCCAAGCCGTCGCCACATCTATTGCCGCTGGCCTGTCTGTCCGCACACCGTACGTTGCTGTAAACGTGGGGCAGGGCGGTTCGGGCGGTGCGATTGCCATCGGTACTGGCGACCGCGTATTGATGATGGAAAATGCAATTTATTCGGTAATTGCCCCTGAATCCTGTGCCAGTATTCTGTGGAAAGACAACAAATTCAAGGCAACCGCCAGTGCTGCCATGAAATTAACTGCACGCGATATGGCGAATCTGAACGTGATTGATGAAATAATCCCAGAACCTGCTGGCGGTGCCCACACCGATTGGCAGACTACAATGGAATTATTGGCCAACGCCGTCGCAAATCAGATTACAGAACTGCAAAAAATCCCTGTATCTGAATTACCTGCACGTCGCGCAGACAAATTCTTGGCAATGACCCGCGATGTCGAGATTTATCAGCCCGAACACATCGGCGATCACGACTAAATAAACAAATCCCCGACCCATCGGGGATTTATTTTATCAAAGCATTTGAATTTTCTTTCATAGTATCGTATAATAAAAAACGAATCCAAAGGGATATTGGGTTCGGGACCTAGAAAATCCCATAATTTGGCGATGTGCAAATTGTTGCGCATTGTTATCCGACAGAAATATTGTCGGCGCTTTATGCGTCGTTTGTTTTCTGTATCCCGACCTTTTTTCGGTCGGGAAGTTGTGGTCATACAACAGGGTATACCCAAAAACCACAAGGTCATTCCAAATTATGATTTTTCTACTTCCCGACCGTCATCTTGTTGACGGTTTTTTCGTTTACAACAAACCGAAAAGGGGAATGCTATGAAAATCAAAAAAATCATCCTGTGTGTTGCACTGTTGGGGGCCAGCAACGCATACGCAAAATGCGCAACCATGGACTATCCTTCAGGAACATGCATATCAAACGGTGGTGTTATATGTGCCGATGGCAACTGCTATGTCTGTTGCGACCCTGACAACAGTACCGCAACAACTACATGTACTGGCACATACACCACAGACACATCGTTGACCTTTACCGACACCAAGGGCAGTGGTTATTACAAACGCTATAAATACACAAAAAACTGCAAATGCGTAGAACTATAAACACTGGGGGGATGATATGAAAAAAATGTATTTTATCTTGCTATTAACATTGTCTGGCAATGCATATGCCGCCACATACTGCGACGCAGGCACCGTTTACACGTCATGCAACGCAGGTTATTACTTAAGCAGTAGCAGATGCATTGCCTGCGCCCAAGGAACATATAAATCCAGCAGTGGCACCGGCACATCGTGCACAACATGCCCCAGTTCTGGCGGCATCAACGGCACAACCGCCGGCACCGCATCTGATTCAATTACAGATTGTTATTTGCCGGCTGGATCCACGCGTTCCTTTTCCGACAGCGCAGGTTCCGGCACAGAAACAATATCTTCAAACTGCTATTACACAAACTAACCATCCCCCACTGTGGGGGATTTGCTTTTGTTTTTTACAGAATTTAAACACCGTCATACCGGCGCAGGCCGGTATCCACTGCTTCATATATTCCTTTGTCATTGCGAGCAAACGTCAGTTTGCGTGGCAATCCAGTTTCTTGTATTTCTTATTTGCATGCCGCGGCTATGCCACGCGATGACAAATCAGGCGCAAGAAGTATACAGAACACAATGGCCCCCGACCTGCGTCGGGGCGACGACGTTTTTGTACTTTTTATCCCTCAAACACGTCAGAGGGTTCTCCTCCTGTGGAGGGGTACCCACAGGGCGGGAGGTGGTCTTTTATTCTTTCTTATTTTTTTCAAAGCCCCCCGACGCAGGATGGGAACTTTTTATTTGCAAAACTTAAACACCGTCATTCCCGCGCAGG
>JAFTNY010000016.1 GCA_017451625.1 Alphaproteobacteria bacterium | reverse complement strand
TTTACGATGATTACCTGTGCGCCGTCGCTTTCGGTTATTAAATCCTTGGCCCGCAAGATTTCTTCGACCGCCGGCAGATACTGCGCGGCGTTGCGTTCGCCCAAGTCATAATCAAATGGTAATATGTTCAGACGACGGACTGTGTCGTTCATCATGTCCAGTGAAATCTTCAAGAACTTTTCATACAATGCAAAATAACCTGCGTGGCCGTCTTGGAATCGTGCCTTGATTTCTTGGGCGTGGGCCTGAAATTCTGGGTTTTCTTTGGCAAATGCACTGGCCGCTGGATAGTATGTGTTTAATTCTGATGGGTCGATTTCAAAATCAACATCGGTTGATGCGTCAAAGTTGTCGGAAAAATATGGTAATTCTGGATGCAGACGTTCAATCCATGCAATGACCAACGCCATTGGTTTGCCCCAGTCGCCGATATGATTCCATGAGAATGTTTTATGCCCCAGCAATTTGGCAATACGATTAAATGTGTCGCCAACAATAGATGTACGCAAATGCCCGATGTGCAACGATTTTGCAACGTTGTATGCGCCATAGTCCAAATCAATTGTCATTGGTGATGTGGCGCGTGGTGTTTGTGGTTGGCCGGCGGCGTTCCAGATAAAGTCGTCTTTGATTTTTATGTTGATAAATCCAGGGCCGGCGATTGATGCGTCGGCAACAAAATCCAGTTCTGACAGTTTTGGTAATATTTCAGATGCCAATTCGCGTGGATTTTTGTGTGCGGCGCGTGCCATAACCATGGCTGCGTTAGTTGAAAAGTCGCCAAATTCGCGGTTGCGTGGGACCTCTAGATTAACAGTGGTGCCCAGTTTTTCGTTAATTGCATTTGATACGTAGTTATATAAATTCATTTCTTGATACCCCGTTTGATAACATTAGATAGGTAAAACGATTCTGACACGCAGGCCGCCCAGTTCACTGTCTTCCAAGAACATTTGACCGCCATGGTTTTCAATCGCTGTTTGTGCGATAGACAGCCCCAGTCCTGTGCCGCCGGTGTCAGTGCCGCGTGCGTCGTCCAGACGGACAAATGGGCGCAAGGCATCTTTCTTGCGGTCGTCTGGGATGCCGATGCCGTCGTCTTCGATTGTGATTTCAACTGTGTCGACGGTGTCGCGTTCGGTAATCTTTATACGCTTGTTAGCATAGCGCGCCGCGTTTTCGATGATGTTGCTGAATGCGCGGGCCAGTGCCATTGGGCGTGCGTACATTTGTACCGGTGCATCTGGGAAGTCTGTAATAATCTTTTTATCTGGTGCAGCATCGCGGGCAATACGGGTCAACATTGGTGGCAGTTCCAGTGCCTGTTCGATTTCTGGTGCTTCGCCGCGGGCAAATGCCAGATAGCCGTTTACCATTTCTGTCATGCGATCAATGTCGCGGATCAGATCGTCGCTGGTTGCGGTGTTTGTTTCAACGGCCAAGCGCATGCGTGTCAATGGTGCCTTTAAATCGTGGCTGACCGCGTTCAACATGTCTGTGCGTGTGCGATTGTATCTGTCCAGACGTTCCTTCATTGTAATCATTGATGTGGCGGCTTCGCGGATTTCGTGGGATCCGGTTGGAACAAAGCCAGGGGCGTCCAGACCACGACCAAAGCGGTTCGCCGCGTGGGCAATGCGTCGAATGCTGCGTGTGTGCATGATGATAAATGGCGCAATCAGTATAGATACAATTAGAATCGAACCGATTAGCCAGATTATAAAGACTTCGGTACTGGTTGAATAAATGCGATACAGCGATGTGCCAAATGTCGCGATTTGATTGTCGCGGGTTGGAACGTCGATGAATACCAGACGTTTGTCGCGGTCCATGTAAATCTTGGCACGACGTTGCAGGCGCTTGGATAATTCTGATGCCAATCTGCCGGTTTCATGGGCGTGATTGTCGTCGTGCTTTGGACGGTTCAGTTTTTCATGAAAGCTTACGTTTATGCCGATGTCGCGGGCCATCTGTTGAACGGCGTCGGTGTTGCCTTCGTCAATAAAGTTGGTCATGGTGGCGATTTCGCCGGCCAGTGTGCGCGCCAGTGTGTCGTGTACGCGCGACCAGTGATTGCCAAAAAATGCGTTGGCAACAATAACCTGTGCGATGACCAAGGGCAATAAAATCATTAAAATTGTACGCCATAAGAAACTTCGTGGGAATAATCTCATACTGTATCACCGTTGTTGTTTGTGTTCGCAGACAGGTCGATTAACTTGTACCCGCGACCACGAATTGTTATTATGTCTAGGTTAGATAATACTAAATTTAATTTGCTGCGCAAGCGTTTTGCAACCATCGGTGCGGCAGGGGCAATGTTTCCTGTGGGACTGGTTAAATTTTGCAGTAATTTCTTTTCTTCGCCAGATAATCCCAATATTGCCGCAGGTGCGGATGGCGCAGTTGGATTTGTGATAAAAAATTCGTTATCTGTGAAAATCAGACCGCGTGGCATTTTTCGTGCCGGTGTATCGTTTTGGCGAATTATGTTGTTCAGTCGCAGAACCAGTTCGCGCATTTGAAATGGTTTCGCCAGATAGTCATTCGCGCCGCCAGATAGTCCAGCAATCGCGTTTTCAGGGCCAGTCATGGCGGTCAACATTATAACAGGTGTTTTGTCCCCCGAACCGCGACGTTCTTGAAGGAACGTAAGGCCGTCGGTGCCGGTCATCATACGATCCAGCACGATTGCGTCAACACTAATGCGTGATAATATTTCGCGGGCGTTTTCGGCCGATGGGGCCGTTAAAACATTAAAACCATCATTGCGCAAGCCACGTGCCAATGTGTTGCGTAAAATATCGTCGTCGTCAACAATAAGAACTGTTTTATTCATCTATTTCTTTAATGGTTCGACGGCGTATTCCCCAGGTTGAATTGTGCGCATTGCATTGTTTGGCCCCATCATGTCTTCTTCGTATGATGTGGCGCGGAATTGCATGCTGTTTGTGGCAAATTCTGTTTTGAATAATGCATAGCCGGTGCCGCCGCCAGTTGTTGGACCCTGCATCCCCAGCGAGTAATAGCCGCCCAGAATACCATAGTCAAGGTCGATGTAGTCCAGACTGACAATCAATGAAACACTGCTGATGCCGTCGCTGGTCATGTTGCAGGCAAATTCACGATTGGACAAGACCGCTTCGGAATTTACAGGGACCATGATGTCCATAACGGTTGGTTCACATACACGATTGATGCCGTTAACCAGAAATTCATAGGTCATGCCGACGGTGGCCTTGGACAGGCCAGTTGACATGCTGACCTGTGAAATTGTGGCCTTGGGAATCTTGACCATTGCGTTCGCAATGCCACTGCGTACAGGGAACGATATTCCAGATTGCAGGCAATCGCGGGAAAAGGGATCGGCTTCGCAGATATAAACGCGTGAATGGGCGTTCATCATGAACATGTTTGCCAAACTGTTAAACAAAAATGAACGTGTTATGCGATCGTTCAGACGGGTGCAGCCGAAATTGCGGCAGATAACCATCGGTTTGTCTGCAAAAATCACCCCAGGGTGGGCAGATTCTTCGGCGGCGCGCGCATCAATTATATTCTGGTCGTAGTCCAGACTGTCGGTGCGTTCCATAAATTCTGTTTCTGGGATGAAATTCGGGTCGTCTGGGTATGCATAGTACGATTGAACCGGTGTTTCAGTATAAATCGTCTGAAATTCTTCGTAAACAACATCTTCTGCGTGGGCAGAAAATCCGTACAAAACAGCGATTGTGGCCAGAATAAATGTCTTTAACATGATGATGCCTTTGGTTGTTCTTTGGTAAATGTTAGAACATTTTAGATATTTGTGTCAAAACAAAAATATTTTTATTGAAAATTGAGTTGCGTTTGTTTTAAGTTTAATACGAATTATAATAGAAAGGTGGAAATAATATGGTTGATATTATCATTACTGGGGAATCAGGAAAGTTGCATGCAGTGTATCATAAATCTACACAGCCATCGGCACCGTTGGCGGTGGTGTTGTCTGGGAATCCGCGTCAAAAGTATCATATGAACGACAGGGTTTCGTACGCGATGTTTCGTGCGTTTATGGATATTGGCTTTTCTGTTGTGCGATTTAATTATCGCGGTGTGGGCGATTCCGAAGGTGTGATTGGAACAACGTCTGAAAATATGCTGGATATTGCGACGGTGATTGACTGGATTCAAAACCATAACGAAGATAGCGATAAAATTTGGTTGGCGGGTCATCAGTTGGGTGCATGGTATGTGTTGCAGGCGATGATGCGTCGGCCCGAGGTGTCAGGTTTTGCATTAGTGTCGCCGGATTCGTCAGTTTCAGATTTTGCGTTCCTGTCGCCACGTCCAAATCGTGGACTGTTGCTGCAGGGGGCGGCGGAAACGGACGAAGCGCGTGCGTTTGCCACGCATTTGACACAAGTGTTGAAAAAACAGGCGCAGATTGATTTAGAAACCATTCGTGTCAAGGGCGCAGATGCAGGTTATAGTCAGCCCGCAGATTTGCGACAGATGTATAATGATTTAAAGGCCTATGTTGGACGCGAAAACGAAGAAGATAAGTTGTTATAGGTTTGGAATGAAGCGAACTATAGAATTTTTTCTTGATAAGAATATTTGCGGGGATTGTTTGGACGTTATGAGCCAGATGCCAGATGCTTGTGTTGATTTGATTGTTACGTCGCCACCGTATAATTTAAAAAATTCTACTGGTAATGGCATGAAAGATGGTCGTGGAGGAAAATGGAGTAATGCAGCATTAATTAATGGATATGCGAATTATGATGATTGTATGCCGCATGCCGAATATGTGAACTGGCAGAGGAGATGTTTGGCAGAAATGATGCGACTAATTCCAGATGATGGTGCGATATTTTATAATCATAAATGGCGTGTTCAAAATGGGTTGTTGCAAGACAGGCAAGATATTGTATCAGGATTTCCTGTTCGACAAATTATTATATGGCGACGTAAAGGGGGGATAAATTTTAATGCAGGTTATTTTTTGCCAACATATGAGGTGTTTTATCTTATTGCGAAACCTAAATTTAAATTAGCAAAAGGCGCGAATTCATATGGTGATGTTTGGGAGTTTACACAAGAGATGAAGAACGGTCACCCTGCCCCTTTTCCTGTGGCGTTGATAGATAGAATTGTGTCTTCGACCAATGCAAATATTATTTTAGACCCCTTTATGGGGTCGGGAACGACGGCGGTTGTCGCATTAAGGAATGGTCGTAGTTTTATAGGAATTGATATTTCACCAGATTATGTTGAAATGGCTAATAAACGAATTGCCCAAGAGTGTATGCAATTGGATTTGAAAATGGTGGGGTGATATTATGGTTGAAATCTATACAAAACAGTCTCTGATAGAGAAATTGAGACAGATTAGGGATATGGGATGGATTCTTGGTCGTCGGCAGGGGAACGCTGGAAATGTGGGAAATACATTAGAATTAGAGGATTTGCTGGGGATACAAGAGAACAATTTGCCGATACCGAATGCTGCAGAGTGGGAGCTGAAATGTCAGCGTAGTAATACATCATCGTTGACAACATTGTTTCATATGGAACCGTCGCCCACTGCATTAAAATTTGTCCCGAATATATTGTTATTGAAATATGGGTGGCCACATCGTGGTGCTGGAATTGTGTATCCTGAAAACGAGCGTAGTTTTAGACAGACGCTTTCGGCGTTATATAGGACGGATAGAGGTTTTGGTCTTGTGTTAGATAAAACTGAACAAAAAATCTTGGTGTCTTTTGATAGTTCGGCTGTGTCTGGGGAACATGCGCAGTGGTTGCAGAATATTGAAAAGAAAGAACTGGATCCGCAACCATATTGGGGATTTGATGATGTTTTTCATAAGGCAGGTACTAAGTTGTTGAATTGTTTTTATGTTGTCGCGGATGTGAAAAAAGAAGATGGTGCAGAATATTTCTTCTACAAGACGATAATGAAATTATCTCGGTTTTCTCGAGATAAGTTTCTTGCGGCGATTGAAAATGGTGACGTGTTGATAGATTTTGATGCCAGAACAGGTCATAATCATGGTACGAAATTTAGGTTTAAGAACGGTAAGCTTCCTGAATTGTATGATGAGGTTGAGGTTATATAATGAATAAAGAAAGATTCTTGGATGCGAATATTCCAGATGATATGGCGGCAACAATCCGTCCGCGGTCGTTGGCAGACTTTATCGGGCATGAAAGTTTAAAGCAGAATTTGTCGGTCTTTGTGTCTGGGGCGCGCAGTCGTGGAGAGGCGATGGATCATGTTTTGTTGTATGGTCCCCCAGGGTTGGGAAAGACGACGTTGGCACATATCGTGGCGAATGAATTGGGGACAAACTTTCGCGCGACGGCGGCGCCAATGCTGACCAAGCAAGGTGATTTGGCGGCGATTTTGACGGCGTTGGAACCGATGGACGTGTTGTTTATTGACGAAATTCATCGCTTGCCGACGGCGATTGAAGAAGTTTTGTATTCTGCAATGGAAGACTTTAAGTTGGACATTATGCTGGGCGAAGGCCCCAGTGCGAAAAGTGTGCGTATCGACCTGCCCCCGTTTACGTTGGTTGGGGCGACAACGCGTACGGGATTGTTGTCAAATCCATTGCGCGACAGATTTGGAATTGATTTGCGACTGTCGTTCTATTCGCCCGAAGATTTGGCCAAGATTATTATGCGCAGTGCGAATATCTTGGGGACATCGATTGATGCAGATGGGGCGTTAATGTTGGCAAAATCTGCACGTGGTACACCGCGAATTGCAAATCGTTTGTTAAAGCGTGCGCGCGACTTTGCATCTGCACTAAACCGAGAACGTATTACCGCAGAAACAATTAAAACCACTCTGTTCCAACTGCATATCGATGAATGTGGCTTGGACGAGATTGATCGTGAATATATGACTGCGATTATTCGTCATTATGCCGGTGGACCGGTTGGTATTGAAAATCTGGGGGCGGCATTGTCTGAACCGGCCGATACAATCGAAGATGTTATCGAGCCGTATTTGATGCAGTTGGGGTTTGTTCAACGTACACCACGTGGTCGTGTTATTACCGATGCGGGGTATCGGCATTTGGGACTGGAAAAGTAAGATATACTTTAAACAAGAGGATCAGTATGAGTTGGCTTATAGACTTGGCGCGTGTTTGTGTGCCATGCCCGACGGGCTTTACATTGCATGATAGAACGTATGGTATTAGTGCAATGGGATATGATAAATTGATGTACAATGCGTTTAAGGCGATTGGAAATGCGGATGATGTGGCGATGTATGGTGATTTCTACGATGTTGTGTCTGTGGCATATGATGTGAAATTGGACAAAGTGCCATCGGTTCGTCCATATGTTCGTTGGGTGGACTATTGCAAGAAAAAAGGCGGTGTGTTGATGCACTGTGCCCCGCAACAGCGAAATGAATTATTGGTGAAGTACAACACTTTGATTTGTGATAATGAGGCAGAACAAGAGTTTTTGCATCATATGCAGTCGAATTTGTCCCGTCGGCAGATTGGTAATTTTGAATTTGATTTTGAAAAAAATGTGCCAGAACGTTTTGCCAAGATTTCAGATGCCAGAATACAGACCAAAATTCAGAATATGGCATTCCCGAACAAACAGAGATAGTTAAGGATGAAACATTTAGTAGATTTTTTTCAAATTACCGAGAAGTTAGAGTGTGAATATCGCCTGACGCGTATGTCAGATGGTACAAAACAGGCCGTTGCGTCGCATTCGTGGAATATGGCAATGATGGCGATTGCATTGCAGCCCTTTTTTAAAACGCCAGTGAATTTAGAACGTGTATTGAAAATGTGTTTGCTGCATGACCTGCCCGAGGCGATTGCACATGATGTGCCACTGCATGAACAGACACCAGATGTGCGTGCGCAAAAGCATCAACGTGAAACCGCCGCCATAGAACAGATTTTAGGTTTGGTTGATAATGAAGATATGCGGGCATGTTTGGAAGAGTATGAAGCGCGCACCACGCCCGAGGCGCGTCTGGTCAAGGCATTGGATGTGTTGGATACAGGGGTGCAGCATATGTGTGCCAAGGATTTGGGGTATGTTGCTGAATATGGCGATGGTTTTTATTGGCGTATGTTCTTTGATGATGAATTTGCCCAGATGTTTGATTTTGAACCGATGCTGCGGCGTGTCTTGGACGAAATGCGTGCGCGTGTGACGGCGCGTTTAAAAGCAGAATTGGGGATAGACGCAATGGAGTTCAAGAAATGAAAATACATACTTTTCCGTTTACGGTGGCGTATGCGGACACTGATGCCGAAGGAATTGTTTATCATGCGCGGTATTTAGAAATTGCAGAGCGTGCGCGTATGAATTGGCTGCGTGGGCATGTGGTGGTTGGCGATGATGTCGGGTTTGTTATTCGTGAATTAAATATCAAGTATATTCAACCCTTGCGCGCGGCAGATGACTTTGTGGTTGAAACACAGATGGTGGATGTTGAGGCGGCAACGGTTAAAATTGAACAAAAGTTCGTGAAAGATAAGAATGTTTGTGCTATAATAAATCTTAAGGTTGCGTATCTGGGGGCGAATATGCGCCCAAAGCGCATACCTGCGGAATTTATATCTGAATTGGTATAGAAAAAACTGAAAGGAAAGAGAGATATGGAAAGTAATTTTTCGTTGTTAAGTTTATTTACTGGCGACATTATGACGATTTTTGTGTCGGTGGTGTTGGTGGTGTTTAGTGTCTTGTCATGGGCAGTGATTATCGAGAAAATGCGCCTGTGGAAGATGGTCAAAAAAAATCCTGTTAAAATCAAGCCGACCGATAATCTGGCGGTGATTGTGGACAGACTGGTTCGTCCGTTTGACAAGAATTTGTGGTTCTTGTCGATGGTGGCGTATATTTCGCCGTTTATTGGGTTGTTTGGTACGGTCTGGGGGGTTATGGATTCATTTGCGTCGATTGGTGTGAATCAGTCGGTCAGTATTGGTGTTATTGCCCCAGGGCTGGCGGTTGCGTTGGGAACAACGGCGTTGGGTTTGATTGCGGCGGTGCCTGCGGCGATTGCGCATCAGTATTTTGCGAAAAAGGCCGATGATCTGTACGACAGATTGGACGATGCGCGTCGCGAGATGAAAGGTAGAAAATAAGGACGGAATGATATGGCACGTATGCGGCGCAGACAATCGGATGCGGGGATTCAATTAACGCCAATGATTGACGTGATGACGGTGTTGTTGGCGGTCTTTATGGTGACGACACCGATGATGACCACTGGGATCGATTTGGAATTGCCACGTGCAGGGGCATCTGCGATGACGGGTAATGACCATGCGATTCAGATTAGTGTTGATTCAAATGGACGGTACTTTTTAAGTGAAATGGAATTGCCACGTGATGAAGTTGTAAAGCGTGCAATCGCGATGCGTGGCGAAAATCCAAATTTAACCATTATGATAAGTGGTGATACGCATGCCGATTATGGTGCGGTTATGTCTATGATGGGTAAATTAAAAGACGCTGGTTTTCAAAAAGTTGGATTGCGTACACAACCGGAATAATGGCAGATGGCAAAGTTTAATCAATTTTCATCGGAAAACCTGTTGATGTCCATTGGTGGACATTTGGCGTTGGTGGCGATTATGATTACGTCGTTTGCGATTGTGGTCGAACGTGCACGATTGGTCGCACCCGACAGGATTCAAATTATGGAAATTGATTTGAATGATGTGGTTGTGTCTGGGGATGAGACCAAGTTGTATAATGTTGGTCAGGTTGTTGAATCAACGCCTGAAGAGCCGACCCCTGCGCCGGTTGCACAACCAGACCCAGAACCGGTCAAGGGTGAAGAACCCGAAGAAATTGAAATTCAGGCGCCGACATTGGTTGATGAACCAAAGCCAGAGCCAGAGGCAGTGGAACCAGAACCGACGCCAGAACCGGTAAAGGAAGAACCAAAAAAAGAACCAGCGTCAGCAGATAAATCTAAAACGGTGGAACCTGCGCCGGCCGCGCCCAAGAAAAAGAAGGTCGTTCGCGTAAATCGCGAGGTTTTATCGCTGGATCGTACATTGACGATTTCGGTTGTGGATGCGTTGCGTGTTGCGATGACGCGTTGTTGGGTCATTGATACAAAACGTCCAGATATTACAGATATTCGTGCGGTGGCGCATCTGACGATGCGTAAAAATGGTACTGTGCGTGATGTGTGGTTTGAATCGGCGGCGCGGGCAGATACAGATCCAGCGTTTGCGTATGTCTTGGAAACGATTCGTGCGGCGATTAATGTTTGTCAGCCGTTCCGGATGTTGCCGGCGAACGAATTTTCCAAGTGGGAAAAAATCCAGTTAACTTTTTATCCAACACAGGGTAAAGTGATGTAAGTATGCAGGGCCGGCGGAGAGAGAATATAACCAAAGGCGAACAATATGCGACGAAGTTATTTTTCTGAAAATTGGTTTCAGGCAACAGAACAGTTTATGCAACGTGCCAGTCAGTTTGGTGATTTGCGTTGGTGTGTGGCGGATGGACATGACTTTGATATTCCATATGTTTTGATTGGCAATGGCCCGAACAAGGTCGTGATTAATTCTGGTATTCATGGGATTGAAGGGTACTTTGGCAGTGCCGCCCAGAATATGTTTTTAGACAAAATTGCGGGTACTTTATCGCCTGATTTATTACGTCGGTATACGTTTGTTTTGGTTCATGTGATTAACGGCTGGGGAATGCAGAATCGTATGCGTGAAGTGGTTGATAAAAAGCGCGGTGGATTGGTTGATTTAAACCGTAATTTTGGTGTTGATTTTAGTCGCCCGAATGCCCTGCCCCAGAATCCTAAATATGCATTGGCGCATGACTTGTTGTTGTCGCCGCCAGATGCGGTCAAGAAAAAGCAGGCAATCAAGGATTTTCGGCAAAAACATTTGCACGATGGTGCATGGGATGCGATTAGTTATGGTCAATATACGCACCCGTATGGTTTATTCTATGGTGGGGCCGCACCGATGACAGAAAACAAGATGACAATGCACATCTATGACGATGTGATGCGTGATGGCGAATCGCTGACATCGATTGGATTGCATACAGGGTTGGGACGATTTGACCGAAAACGTGGGCGTGTAAGTCGACAGTTGTTAGTGTCCCATCCGGCAAAGCATAAAAACACAGAATATTTTTCAGATTTATTGGTTGCGACCACTGTTGTGCCAGATGAGCGTGCAAAAAATGGGCCTGTGTTATTGGGGGATTTGGTTGATTGTTTAGAGGCACGATATGCCACCCCAGAAATTCCGGTCTATACCGCGGATTTTGAAATTGGCACCGGTGAATTTCCAATAATGTCCCCGATTTACAAGCGTATGGATATGGGTGATGCGCGGTATGATTTGTTGAACTGTGGCCAGATTAACAGTGAAACATGGAATAATTTGACCGAAAGTTGGTATCCGTCTGACATGCGTTGGCGCAATGGTGCCTTGGATGGTGCGTGGATTTTGTTTACGGAATTGATTCACAGTTTAAAACAGAAACAAAAATAAAAAAACACGCGCCCACAGACGCGTGCCGCAGATGAACATATAAGCCGGATTCTGTTCTGCCGCGGCCCAGTATGTTTCGCATACCACGCCGCGGTAGTGGGCATGATTAATCTGCATATTGCATTACTGCGATATGTCAAGCCCTCTACCCGCCCCCTGTTTGGGACACACATTGGGGGCCTATTTGAGGTTGCTGCGCGCAGAGATTGCCCGTTTCACTCGAATTTAATCGTTTACGTCACTGTTGCTCTAATCGTCGGGTCGCCCCGCCTGGTATATTAGCCAGTACGCTGTCCCATGCAGTCCGGACTTTCCTCCGCCTGTTGCCAGACGGCCATGCCCTGTGCATCTTACGGAGGCAGATTTTATCATTTAATTTATGTTTTTCAATAAAAAAGGCGTTGGTAGTTGTAAGTGGTTAGTGTGTAGCGGTGGGTGCCACCGTCGTCATCCCCGCGCAGGCGGCGTCCAGTAAATAAGAAAACATGAAACAGTGGATACCAGCCCAGCATCACCCACAAAAATTTTCAATTTTTGCGGGACCCGAAGCCGGTATGACGGTGCTTAAAGAGATAAAACTTAAAAACCGTCGTCATCCCCGCGACGGCGGGGATCCATTGCGTTCTGGCTGATTCTTGCACTTGACCCTTACGCACCCTTGTCATCGCGTGGCGCAGCCGCGGCATGCAAATAAGGAATACATGAAACTGGATTGCCACGCAAACTGGCGTTTGCTCGCAATGACAAAAGAATACATAAAACATTGGATACCGGCCCAGCATCACCCACAAAAATTTTCAATTTTTGCGGGACCCGAAGCCGGTATGACGGTGCTTAAATTGTGCAAATTAAAAGTTCCCCTCCGATGGAGGGGTGGCGCGCAGCGACGGGGTGGTCTTTGAAACCAGAAAAGAAAGAGTAAACAAAAGACCACCTCCCGCCTGCGGCGTACTCCTC
>JAFTNY010000001.1 GCA_017451625.1 Alphaproteobacteria bacterium | reverse complement strand
TATAATTGATTTAAAATTTCGCGCCCTGCGTTCAGTGCACCGTTCGTTCCTGCCAATGTTGAACCTGTTGGAACGCCACGTGCAACCTCGGCGGCAAACTGTGGCCCCGACAGCACGCCATATTCTATGCATTCGGGCAATTCTGCATGCAGTATTTCCGACATAAATTGACCTGTGCTGCTTTCTGCACCCTTGGTACAAATCACAATCGGCTGTCCGTTATAAGCCACGCGTGCATTGCGCAGTGTTTCGCGAAAGTATGCCGCCGGTGTCACAATCAGCCACGCATCCATATCGCGTAAATCGGTTAAGTTTGCCGTCATACGAATATTCTGCGGCATTGCCACACCGTCAAAGTCCTTGTGTTCGCCATCATACGACCACAAAACAACATCTGCACCACCGCGCGCAGAAATCACCGCCAACGCAGTACCCCATGCGCCTGCGCCAATTACACCAACTTTCATTTCAACTTCCTTATTTTTCTTTCTACATTGGGGACAACTGTCAATCCATCATCAGATAACTCAATCGCACGCATGTATGCATCGCGGGCCTTGTCTGTGTCGCCCTTGATTACATGCATATCCCCGATATGTTCAAACAACGCCGAACATGTTTCTGATACTTCGCCAACACGTTCCAGCACCTCTAACGCGGCGTCTGCACCTTCACGTGCCGCCACCACACACCCCAGCGTATCCCACGCCAAGATATCTGTTGGGTTCTGGCGCACCAACATCATTGCATAGTCATATGCATTGTCCAGTTCGCGATTCTGCGCCGCCCAAATCTTTGCCTGCAAAGACAGTATTTCGCCATCAAGGGCCAATGTTTCGGATGCATCGCGAATATCTGCCTGTGCATCGTCCATTGCCCCAAATGCATAGTGTATTTGTGCCCTGCTCTTGATAAAAAATGCGCGCCCCATTTCGTCCAGATTTTCATTGTTCAATGCGCGATTTATAACACGCATGGCGGCACGTTTATTGCCATGCTGAATATGATAGCCAATTAATTTATTTACCGCCGGCACAAACAGCGGATGTGCTTTTAATGCGTCTTGCAGTTCGTCAATATCGCCGGTCTTTTCTGACGTACGCAGAACGGCGAACAAATAAAATGGACTGTCCGGATTGATTTTATCAAAGTACGCTTGATAATCACCGATGTTATTGTAAAAGAAATTGCCTAAATAATAATCAACGGCATTGTTTGTCTGTGCAAATTCAGGCGCAGTAATTTCTGCAAACCGCAGCATCAGCATCGACAAATCAGAATACATCATAATCTGTGTATGCGACACGTTCTGTACTAAACTGAACGCCAACTGATTTTTATAACCGCTGTACACAGACCAATCGGGAACGTTTTCGTAATCCAGCATAAACATCCCGCCTGCCCGCGATGTAAAATTCGCGCGCAATGCCGCCGCACGTTCTGGCATTTCATGATGCGTATAAAACGACATGATATACAGATAATCGTTTATGTTCAGAAAGTCCGGACTGACTGCATCAAAATTTTCTGCTGCCTTGTCTTTATCGCCCAGTTCTGCATAGATTTGCCCGCGCACAAACGATTTCCATGACGCGTTTGTTGGCAAAGTGTTAATAAATTTAAACGTGTTGGTGCGCCAATCGTTTGCGATTGCCGACCATATGCGCAGTGGTGCCGCCAATGCAGACTCGTCATTTTTGTGTCGATTATGCAGTTCCTTCCAATTATCATTTTGAATCAAGTACGCGTCATAAATCAACTGTGCCGGCATACCTTTTTCGTTCTTTAACAGATGTGCATCAAACGGCATCCGTCCGCTTAAAAATTCTGCGATATACTTGGTGTTTTGCACAATCGGGTATTGCGTGTCTTCTAATACGTTTGCATACTGCACCGCGGCATCAAAGTCATTTACATAAATTGCATGTTGTGCGGCCAAGAACGCGCCGTATTTGCCGGCTGGAAAATCCGCGGTTTGGCGCTGTGCCTTGTGTCGTGTTGCGTGTTCCCAGCACACGCCGCCCATAACGGCGATAACTGCAAACAAACTGATTGTGATAAATAAACTTTCTATTTTCTTCATGATTATGCTAGAATAACGCTTATGAGCAATAAAGTCAAATTTGAACAATACGCGGCACTGCTGCGCGAATGGTCTGGGCGGATGAATTTGGTCGCGCCCAGTACGTTAAATGATATTGAAAACCGGCATTTTGCGGACTCGGCCCAGTTGGCTGATGTTTTACCGCGCGATGTTAATGTCGTGGATCTGGGCAGTGGTGCCGGATTTCCTGGGGTTGTTTTGGCGATTTTGGGTTGGAATGTTGTTTGCATTGAATCGATTGGCAAAAAGGTCGCGTTTTTATCGGCGGTCAAGGATGCGTTGGATTTGGAAAATCTGACGATTTACCATGGTCGTGTCGAAGATTATGTCCGGCATTTACCGGCAAAAAAAGACAATATTGTATTTACTGCGCGCGCCTTTGCATCGCTTACCAAAATAATGGATTATGTTGCACACACAAAATGCCGGCTTTTTCTATTAAAAGGTCGCGAAATTGCCGGTGAAATCGCATTGGCAGAACAGCGGTATAAGTTTAATTATACGCTGACACCGTCAAAAACAGGTGATGGTTTTATCGTTTCTGTGCGTTTTGACCGGTAATTTCACATGAAATTACAGTTAACGTGTTGAAAATATTTGATATTTTTAAAATATTGCAAAAATGCCGGCAAAAGCCGGCTTTTTGTTTCTGGTGGTTGATTTTGTGTTAATTTCATGTGAAATTGTTGATAAGTTTTTGATTTTAAATGATTTTATTGCTGTGAAATATAAACTCTTGACCGAATCGTCGGCTTTTTATAAGGTAAAATAGTACAAGATTTATGAAATGGACAGGGGAAATGGCACGAGTTATAGCGTTTGCGAATCAAAAAGGTGGTGTTGGTAAAACAACAACCGCGATAAATATCGGCGCGTCTTTGGCGGCAATTAAACAGCGTGTTTTGCTGATTGATTTGGATCCACAGGGTAATGCAGGAACCGGTTTGGGCTTTGTGCGTGCGGACCATCGTCAAAGTGTGTATGGCGTAATTATGGGGACGGCAAATGTGGCCGATAATATTTTAACAACTGCGGTGGCTGGATTGCATCTGTTGCCATCATCACAGGCCTTGGCCGGCGCAGATGTTGATTTGCTGGATATGGAAAATCGTGAATTTCGCCTGCGTGATGCATTACGTCCAGTGATGGATTATTATGATTATATACTGCTGGATTGTCCGCCAGCGTTGGGGTATTTAACAATTAACGCACTAACAACGGCGGATTCAGTAATTATTCCGTTGCAGTGTGAATTTTTCGCCCTCGAAGGGGTGCAGCAGTTAACAGATACCATTACCGCTGTTCAGTCGCAGTGGAATCCAAATTTGGAAATTCTGGGTGTTTTGTTAACGATGTATGATCGCCGTTATGGACTGACACGTGCGGTTGACGATGATGTTCGCAAAACGTTTGGGGATTTGGTTTTCAAGACGGTTGTGCCGCGCAATGTTCGCGTGTCAGAGGCACCGTCCCATGGCAAGCCAGCATTGTTCTATGATTTTAATTCAACGGGGGCGCAGGCGTATTTGCGTGTCGCGACCGAGGTTGTACAACGAACCAAAGGAATAACAGATGTCGAATAAATTTGGGTTGGGACGTGGTTTGGCCGATTTGCAGGCGGCGCGTGGCACGATTCCAGATATTTCAATTTTAACACCAACCGAACGTGTTGTTGTGCGTCAAATTCCATTGGCGCAAATTGGTGCGAATCCTGACCAGCCACGCAAGACATTTTCTGATGCGGAATTGTCAGATTTGGCGGCATCTATTCGTGAAAAGGGTGTGTTGCAACCGATTTTGTTGCGCAGTGTATCGGACCGTCCGTATCCATATGAAATTGTGGCGGGTGAACGTCGCTATCGTGCGTCCAAGTTGGCTGGGCTAAATGAAATACCGGCCTTGGTAAAAACGCTGGACGACAGTAATGCGCGTGAAATTGCATTGATTGAAAATGTCCAGCGCGAAAACCTGAATCCAATAGAAGAGGCCAACGCCTATAAAAATCTGATGGAATGTTGTGATTATGAATTGGCAGATGTTGCGCGTCTGATTGGCAAATCAGACAGTTATATTCGTAATATGTTGCGTCTGACATCATTGCCTGATTCTGTCCAGAATTTGGTAGAGCAGGGCGAACTGTCCGCGTCGCATGCGCGTACGATTGCAGTGGCGGAAAATCCCGAAGATTTGGCGCATAAAATTATTGCCGAACACTTGTCTGTTGCGGATACTGGTGCCTTGGTAAAATCCGCACCACGTGCCAAGACAACGCGTGCGCATGTCCAGAAAACGATTGATGCGGCAACTGTGCGCGATATTGAAAGCAAAATCAAATCTGCGCTGGGGGTGTCGGCCCGATTGACCGAACGTCGCGGCGGGGCAGGGCAGATAACATTGTCTTTCACCAGTCGCCCACAATTGTTCGAATTGGTTGAAAAACTGTCTAAATAAAAAACAATCAAAAACGCCGGTAAAAGCCGGCAATTTTGTGTCATTAAATCAATATAATAAAATTGTTAAAAAACACCGGCATTTGCCGGCTTTTTTATCGTTTTTTTATTCCTCTGCGTCCCAATGCTGTATTGATGTCCTGTTTTATTGATTTGAAAACCGCCTTGTTAACTACAACAAACGTTTCTGCTGTATACTGGACCTCGGTTTTTCTGGTCTGTTTTACTAAATCCCTGCGAATTTCAGATAACGGTCTTGGGGTGTCGTCATTGTCGCGCCATGGCACTGTTATTTTTTTACCAGAATTTTCGCCCAGTGTAACATTTCCAAATGTGTCAAATGCCATCAGCAGCATTGGATTCTGTCGCCCCGAAATAAACGCAAAGCGTGGTTCTGGTGTATGATATGCGCCGTCAATATCTTTGGCGCGTCCGCCATCAAACAATGTGCCAATCGAAAATTTTAAAACAATATTCCCGTTTACAGACCACAGGGTATCCGACATTGTCTGGCTGATATTGCCATTGTTTTCGCCGCCAAATGCCACCAGTTGATATACGTCATACTTTGTTGTCAGATTGTTTAACAGTTCAGTAAACATATCTGCGTCTTTCTCAAAAGATGTAATATGTATCAGGCAACTGCTGTTATGTTGTCTTTGTGCCATTTCTGTGATAAAGGCAAGGTTTTTCTGCATCGCATGTGGATGAAATCTATCCAGCGACAGTGATATTTGCATTGGTGTCATTCTAAAGGCACTGGTGCTGTGTGCAGATAATACGCCGACCAAATCATTAAATATTTGTTCGCGCATAGTGTTTTTTGCGATTGCCCAGCCCGCATTTGTTTTTATATCAACCTGACATCCGTTGTCCAATGCCATATTCAACAATTGTGGCACGTACCGCGTGTCATGATGTTGATATGCGCTCATCACCTCGCCACCGGTAAAGACCAATTTTCGGCTGAATTTTGGATCGGTTTTTGCCTGTTTTATATACTGTTCAATTACATCGGCGGGAATAAATGTTTTTGGCATATGTGCACCCGCAGATTCACAACAGTGCGGACATTTATTGGGACACCAATGCGTTGTTTTGAATATCATCGCATAGGGCAAATTTTGGACGATTTGTCCAATTGGGAATACCCGATTCGCCAGATTGTTAAAATAGTTTTGTATTTTCGACATATGTACAAAATAACACAATGATTTATTTTGTCAACAATAATGTATGATTATGTTCTTTTGTGCAAGAAACAAAAAACACCGGCATTTGCCGGTGTTTTTGATATGTTTTCAACAATTATTATTTAACTGTTGTTGTGGCATTACGGTTCCATTTCCAGACTTCTTCGCCAGAACCCTGAACCAATGGACGTTCTTTACCATACGAAATGGTCGAGATACGTTTTGCACAGATACCGTCATTTACCAAAACTTCTTTGGCTGCGTTTGCACGACGTGCACCCAATGCCAAGTTGTATTCTGTTGAACCACGTTCGTCGCAATTACCTGCGATTTGGATTTTTACATCTTCGTGATTTTTCATATACAGTGCCTGCCCCAACAGGTTGTTTTTTGCTTCTTCGGAAATTTCAGAAGAATTGAAACCAAAGAATACACGCTGTTCGTTCAAGTCTGCTGGTTCTACGATTTTCGAAGAACCGCCACACGCCGCCAACAAGCCCGCGACGCCTGCCAACAAAGCAAAGTTTTTAATTTTCATGAAAATACTCCCTTGAGTTTTTGTTGCTCGTGCTATATTGTACTATATAAACTTTGAATTATCAAGGAAAAACAAAAATGTCTTATGATGCGTTGCGTGATTTAGATTTGGCTGGGGTTCAGTGGGAATTGGCAGATGTGCCGATTGCCATTCCGCGTCCAAAAATGCCACCAGAACCGGTTGTGCCGTCGCGCCCAACTGCGGCCACGATTGTTGCAGAAATCGGGCGCAGTGCGCCATCTGTTGTGCCGCCGATTGATCCGCGCCAGACGATGTCGCTGGAAACTGTGCGCGCCATGGCAACGCGTCCCAATGATATGGATGCGCTGAATCGAATGATTGGTGAATTCAATCATCCATTGCGTGCGACGGCCACAAATACTGTTTTACCACATGTGGGGCAGGGCAGGTTGCTGATTTTGACCGATGTCCCCAGCAGTGATGATGATGCCACCGGCCGCGTTTTATCGGGTTCTGCGGGCGAATTGATGGACAAGATGTTGGCGGCAATCGGATTGACACGTGAAATGGTATCTATTGTTCCAATGGTGTTTTGGCGCACCCCTGGGGGACGCACGCCAACGCGCGAAGAATTGGATATGTCGCGTCCTTTTATTGACAGGGCGATTGAATTACTGGCACCACGTGTGATATTGACACTGGGGACATTGCCTGCGACCGAGATGGCATCCATAAATCTGGCCAAATCGCATGGCACGCCACATGAATTGCCATCTGGGGCGACATTGGTGCCGATATTTCATCCAAATTATCTAATTTTAAAGCCCGCGGCCAAGCGTGATGTATGGACCGCCCTGCAAAATGTTCAAAATATCTTGAAAAGTGCCGAATAATAGTCAATAATTCGCGCATAGTTAACAAAGGAGCAGACAATTAAACCTTTAAATAATCGTGATAATCGTCGTGACGCAGGTCCACGTATGAACAATAAAATTTTCGCCAAGACGGTTCAAGTAATCTCGTCTGATGGCCAGAATCTGGGCATTATGCCAACATCGAACGCGCTGCAGATGGCAATGGACGCAGGGCTGGATTTGGTTGAAATCAACGCCAATGGTCAAACGCCAATTGTTAAAATTATGGACTATGGCAAATTCAAGTACGAACAAAAGAAACGCGCGTCCGAGGCACGTAAAAAGCAAAAAAGTATCGAAATGAAAGAAGTTTGGGTCAAACCGTTTATCGAAGAAAACGACCTGAACATCAAAATGAAAAAGGTGCTGGAATTTTTGGCCGAAGGCAACAAGGTCAAAGTATCTGTTATGACCAAGGGGTCAAAAAAAGTTCTGGCCCGCGGCAAAGACGCAGTTCCCGAATTATTTGCACGCATTTTGGAAATTATCGGCGATCGTGGTGCATTGGAATCTAAATCCAAGCCAGACGAACGAACAAAATCGATTATCGTCGCGCCTGCGAAATAAAACAACCGCCATCCGGCGGGATTTTTTTACAAAGAATCGAGAACAATAATTTATCTTTGTGTCTGCGTAAAAATTATCACTTCTGCATCCTACCCCCGCAAAAATTATAAGTAGAAGACTGTCTTGTTGTAAAACTAAAAAAATAAACTTTGTCATTCCCGCGCAGGCGGGAATAGGGTCTTGAAAATATAAATGTCCCATTGTACAATTTTAGCGTTATGAAAGATTATAATTTCTGGGTTTATATATTATTTGATGAACGTGCCAAAGGAACATACATTGGTATAACAAACAACCTTGAACGCCGAATGTACGAACACAAAATGGGATTAGATGAAGGTTATACCAAAGAACACAATATTCACAAATTGGGTTATTTTGAATATTACAAATATGTAGATAATGCAATCGCACGTGAAAAACAGTTAAAGAAATGGAAACGTGCGTGGAAATATCGCCTGATAGAAACAATGAATCCAAATTGGATTGATTTGGCAGACGATTTAGAGAAAAACATAGAATTTTGGAAAAACAAAGAAACAGCATAGTCCCTATTCCCGCCTGCGCGGGAATGACAAAACGCGGTCTTTTTTATGCCAATTCTTTAACCTGCTTGGTCTGTGGGTCGTAAATTCGTGGTGTACCCGAATAACCCAATGCACGATGATGTGCCGGCACCAAAAATTCAGGCAGTGGCGCACATTCACCCATATTCATAAATCCCAGTAATCGTGGGTCTTGCCATGCCTGCTGATGGTCGGCCTCGATTGGTCGGTGATACCAACCTTGGAATATTACCAACTGTTTCTTTGGATCCAGTTTTAAAATATCCATTGTTGAATACAGAAAATCCTGACTGGTTTCTTCTTTTTCTTTGCCGTCTGGCCCCTTGACCATTTTCTTTTTCATTTTATAACCCATCATTTTGGAAAAGCGTTCCGCAGTATCTGGGTCATTCTGGCGCAGCACCACCTTGGCCGCGGTGGTTGAAATAATGGTCGCAGCGGCATCTGCACCATATTTTTCGGCAATCTGGTGTAAATCCTGTCCGATAATCAGATAAGAGATAGATTGACCACGTCCCAAATCTGGCCCTTCGATAACCGCGCGCAGTTTCTGCATCTTGGGCATTTCGTCCATAACGAACAGCACCGGATACGGCCCCAATTTTTCGCCGTTTCTGTATTCTTCGGGTTTGTTTGCCAGCAAGAAATTAGACATCAATTCGATAAAGATTGCGGTAATCGGATTCAATGCCTGTGCATCCACCATATTAATCGACAGGTACACCGTCACCGGCTTCATCTTGCCGTCGCGTGGGTCAATCATTCCGCGCAGGTCAGAAAAGTGAAAGTCTGAATGGCTGGTACGGTTGCGCACCGCGGCATTACGGAATATATTCAGCCCAGACAACGCCGTCGACATAATAGAACCACGTTCTTTGTCAGGTGTACTGGCCAACTGGGTCAGTTCTTGGACCGCACGATGCGAATATGCGTATCGGCGTGCCTCGTCTACGGCTTTCATAAACATGTCTTTGGTTGGATCGGCCATCATGACCATTTGGTCTCCTTGGCGGCGACGATTTTCAATATCTTCGGCAATCGCGATTTGTGATGCGTTTAACCAGTCCAGAATCATCGACAGTGATGCCTCGCGTCCACGCCATGCATCTGGGATATTTTCCCACGTACCAACATGGACATAGTTCATTGCGTTCAATTCCCCACGTTGCAGCAATGCGTGCGCCGCATACGCGTTCGGATCAGATGCCATCGACAGATAGTAATCCCCCAACACCGCCGCATCTTCGGCATTAAATGTACCGTTCGACATACGGGCATAGAAATAATCATCGGCCTTGGCGCGTTCAACCTTGGAAATAATATATTGAATAAATCCTGTTAATGCGGCGCGCCCTGTGATTGTCCAGTGCGGGTCGGCCGACGAAGATGACCGGTCTGGTATCAGTGTATTCGCAATCGAATCAACGTACAGGTCGCGTTCTTCGGTATTAAACGGCACATGTCCTGGGGACAGTGGATTCCACGATGGATAGTAAATTCCGCGTGCCGGATCGTCCTGTCCTGCCCAGTTCATAATGAACACAGGCCCAATGGTCGCACGATACGCCGAAGATTTTTGTTTCAGTTCCGGCTTTGGGTCGTTAATAATCATCGACACGTTGTTGCATTCAAAAATCGTCGGCAGAACCACACCTTGGGTTTTACCGGTCCCTGGGGGCGCGACACACAACGTTGACAGGCATTCGTTCATCATCAACGGCTTTTTCTTAAAGTACCCCAGCACCATCATAAAGCCCTTTAACAACCCCATTTTTTCAATGTCGGTCTTGGATGCCTTGTTCGAAGATTTTTCATCAAACTTATCTTTGCTGTGTGGATTAAATTCGTCTGACATTGTCCCATCTGACAGAAAATAATAACCAATAATCGGCAACAATGGTGTTATACATGGAATATCAGGCCGCATCACACATCGCGCAATCCACGACGGAACTTCGGCCAGCACAGAAATCCCACCTGACATCAGCATATTTTGCAGGTATATTATCAGCCACTGTTTACTGGCCGGCGACCAACCGTACCGCCAAATATGTTCAATCGGGAACGCACACGCGAACATCAGTGCACCAATCAGCCATACAATAATCGCCCATCGAATAGACCAAAATTCACGCGCCAATGGTGTCTGTTCATGTTCCTTGTACGCTGATGAACGGAATATGTTCAGACCTTTCCCTTTGCCTGATGCCGATAAAATGTTGAATTTCACTGCCATGGTGTTAAGATTATACCAGAAAAAAGACAATTTATAAATCAGGAAATAAGAATTTATGAAAAATATTCCGCGAATTTTTGTCGGGCCACACATCGCCACCGGCACCCAGATTCCAGTTGCGCGTGATGTTGCGCACTATCTGACGCGCGTTATGCGCACGACCCAATGTTTGGTTTTTGGCGACGGTAATGAATATTCGGCAAATTTATCTGATGATGGTCGCACATTGGTTGTTGGGGCGCAGACCGCACACCCAGACCCATCTGGCCAAATTACATTAATGTTTGCACCGATTAAGCGTACCGATGATTTACTAAACATGGCGACCCAAATGGGTGTTGCAAAGTTTCAGCCGGTAATAACCGAACGCACAACCGCGCACCACATTAATTGGGAACGTATGAAAAAAATAGTAATCGAAGCGTCCGAACAATCCAATCGTAATACGGTTCCTGTGATATTACCGCCGGTTCGTTTTTCAGAATTGGATTTGTCAAACGTTGTTTTTGCAGATGAACGCGCTGCATACGGTGCCACCACGTCCGAAATTCCCACCGGTACAACGACTGTCTTGGTCGGACCCGAAGGTGGCTTTTCAGATTCTGAATTTTCTGCGTTGGATGCATCTGGCGCACATGGAATATCATTGGGGCGAACAATATTGCGTGCCGAATTGGCGGCATCCATTGCAGTGGCACAGGCATCAGGGGTGGTTAAATGAGTGTCCGTATCGCCAAATACATCGCAGATTCTGGAATCGCATCGCGCCGCGCCGCCGAAGATATGATTTCTGCCGGCCGTATCAGTGTAAATGGTGTTGTCATAGATACGCCGGTATTCTTTGTTGATAACGATGATGTGGTTGCGCTGGATGGACGTACAATAACTTTGCGCACAGAAACAGAATTATATGCATTTCACAAACCGCTAAATACAATGACAACGTTGCGTGATCCGCATGGGCGCAAGACTATTTATGACTGTCTGCCACCCGAATATCGCAATTTAAAATATGTTGGTCGATTGGATTATAAAACAACAGGTTTATTATTGCTGACCAACGATGGTGATTTGGCGCGCAAACTAACATTACCATCATCTAATATTCCGCGCACATATATTGCGACGGTAAATGGCACAGATTTTTCCAAACTGGATAACGCGCGTCGTGGCATAACGGTTGACGGGGTAAAGTATTCGCCGATGATTGTCGAAGAAATCGGTTCTAATAATTTACGCATCACGATAACCGAAGGAAAAAAGAACGAAGTTCGAATTGTACTGCGTGCATGCGGTTGTCCTGTACGAAAATTACATCGTGTTTCGTACGGAAAAATTACCCTTGGAAATCTAGGTGTTGGAAAAATAAAAAAGATATCGCAGAAAACAATTGACGAAACGATAAAATCTCTCTAATATTCCATTAACACAAGGGGGGAATTTATAATGAAAAAAACACCTGCGAAAAAAACAGTTAACACAAAAAGTCGCACACGTGTGCGGCCTGTGGCAACCAAGCCATCTGTAAAACCAGAAAAAACAAAACCATGTTTTAATCCATGGTCATTGTCGATTTACGTTTATTGGTTTATCATTTTGTTCTTTATTGCGGCAACATTTTATATTTTGGGGCGCGCCCATAATATTCAGCCAACCACCAACAACGTCGAAATTACCGAAGAAGTATTGTTGCAGTCTGGCGACTTTTATGAAAGCGGCAAAACAAAATTGTTGGCCGGCAATTTGGCAGATGCCATCGTTGACCTGACGGCGGCGATTGATGCCGGTGCCGCATCTGTTGATACATACATTCTGCGTGGCGAAGCGTACATGCAGTCTGGCGACTATCGCAATGCAATGGCAGACTTTAATGCGGCCTTGGGCAAGGACCCTGCAAACGCGGTTGCATACTATGATCGTTCTTTGTTGAACACACGTCTGGAAGATTACAATGCAGCAATGAACGACATTAACAATGCGTTGGCGGCAAACACATCGAACCCCAGTGCGATTTTGCAAATGCGTGATTTGTATGCCAAACGTGGCCAGTTGAACCTGTGGTTGAAAAATTGGCAGGGCGCAGTTGCAGATTACACAAATTCTTTGGCCCGTCCAGATGGCACAGTAAATCCAACTGTTTATGCCGAACGCGCCGAAGCGTACACTGCATTGGCCAATTATGCCGACGCGATTAACGACTATGCATCTGCGATTCGCGTAATCTCGGAACAGATTCAGGGTGCGCCAACAATGGAAGAACGCGAATCATTGTCCAACCGCGCGATGAGTTATTTTGAAAAGTCTGCGGCATTAAATTTGAATATGGGCAATATTGATGGCGCACGCAGTGATTTGGAATCGTCGTATACAATCGCTGTTGCGTTAAATGACATAGAAACAGTGGAACGTTTGACAGGGCTGATTGCGGAATTGAACGCACCATCTGCACCGGTCGAACCTGCACCAACCCCTGTGGTTGAATCCGCGACTGTCGAAACGGTTGTTCAGGAATAATGATTCAGAAAAATCCGCCAAACGGCGGATTTTTTATTGGAATAACTTTCTGTTTTACTTTCTATATTTTGTTGCTATAGTTTACATCATAACAAACAAAAGGACGGAAAAATGGTAAAAAATTCAACAGAAAATACAGTTGTAAAAAACTATAAAAAGACCGGTATTGTCGCGGCGGTTGTTATTGCGGTTGCGGCGTTGGGTATTTGGGCTGTGTCGGCATTAAATTCTGATAATGGCGCATCTGTGGCAGATGCCATGACAGTGGTCAGCGAAGATGCCGCCAGTGGTGCAAACCTGCGTATTGCAGTTATCCGTATGGATGCAATTCAGGGCGAAGCGGTTGCGTTAAAAGACCTGCGCGCCCAGAAAGAAAAATATGAATCAGAATTGCGCGAAGAATTAACCCGCGACCAAAAGGCACTGGAAAAAGAAAAGGCAGAAATTGAAAAATCCCAAGATGTCTTGTCGCGCGAAGCGCTGCAACGTCGTGTTGTTGATTATCAAAACAAGGTCACAAAATTACAGCGTGATTTGACCGAACGCGCACAGAGTATCGAAGTATCTTATCAAAAGGCCTTGAACGAACTGCAGTCAAAACACTTGGATCCAATTATCGAAGGCGTAATTGCCAAGAAAAATTTGTCTTTGGTTATCGACGGCCGCATGGCGCGCACAGGTGCCGATGCCGCGAACTTGGACATCACAAACGAAGTTGTGTCTGCATTGGATAAAAAAGTGTCCAAGGTTACCATGGACACACCCCAAGGCTTCTAATGTCTAAATAAAAAAACACAAACGCCGGCAAATGTCGGCGTTTTTTATGTAAAAAATCCATATTTTAATAACTTGCAATGGGGTAAATATACTTTATAATTTACCCCAAGGGCGAAGATGAAATTGTTCATTTGTGTATTTGTTATCGGCCCCCAGAATACAGAAACGAATGATTTTTCTTCGCAAAATCAAAAAACTTAAAATGGAGAAAAGACTAATGTTATTTGGTTTATTTAACAAAGACGAAAAAACAAAATTAAACAACCCTGTTGCGGTTGAAATTCAATACGGCGACGAAACATTGCGCTTGGAAACCGGCCGTATGGCGAAACAGGCCAACGGTTCTGTTTTGGCGACAATGGGTGGCACAATGGTTCTGGCAACTGTCTGCGCAGAAAAATCGGCCGTCGAAGGGCAAGATTTCTTTCCTTTGACTGTTGACTATCAGGAAAAATTTGCATCTGCCGGTCGTATCCCAGGGTCGCGCGACCGTCGCGAAGGCAAGGCATCAACTGCTGAAACATTGACTGCGCGTCTGATTGATCGTCCAATCCGTCCATTGTTCCCAGAAACATTCAAGAACAAGGTTCAGATTATCGCACAGGTATTTTCATATGATAAAAAGAATCAGCCCGACATCTTGGCAATGATTGCATCGTCTGCGGCATTGGCACTGTCTGGCGTTCCGTTCCAAGGGCCAATTGGTGCGGCACGTGTTGGCTATGCAGATGGCCAGTATGTTTTAAATCCATCTAAAAAATTCATCGAAGAATCCGAAATGGATTTGGTTGTTGCGGCGACCAAAGACGGTGTTTTGATGGTTGAATCTGAAATTGGCGAACTGGACGAAGCGACTGTATTAGGTGCGGTAAAATTTGGTTTTGACGCGCAGCAGTCTGTAATCGCAGCCATCAATGAATTGGCCGATGCCGCCGGCAAAGCGCGCTGGGAAACACCTGAAAAGTCTCCAGAATACATTGCCATGGAATCTGATTTTGAACAGTTTGCAGGCGCAATCGAAGAAGCGTTGCAAATCAAAGAAAAATTGGTTCGTTTGGAAACATTGGCGGACATTCACGCTGCGGCCAAGGCACGCATCCCAGAATTGTTCCCAGAAACCGAACGTGCATCATCAACATTGGAATCATGGGCAGACGAAGTTGTTGAAAACCTGACTGCACGCATTATGCGTGGCAACATCTTGGCGGGTAAACCACGTATCGACGGCCGCGACAATAAAACTGTTCGTCCAATTGAAATTGAATTGGGTGTTTTACCACGCGCACATGGTTCGGCGCTGTTTACACGCGGTGAAACTCAGGCATTGGTGTCCCTGACATTGGGTGGTGGCAAAGACGCATTGCCAATCGAATCTTTGGACGGTGCCGAAGAACGCGACTTTATCCTGAACTATAACTTCCCAGGGTATTCCGTTGGCGAAGCCAAGGGCTTAAAGTCCCCAGGTCGTCGTGAAATCGGTCATGGTAATTTGGCATGGCGTGCGGTTCACCCAATGGTACCATCTCGCAGTGAATTTGACTATGTAATCCGTATTGTGTCTGACATTTTGGAATCAAACGGTTCTTCGTCAATGGCGACGACATGTGGTGCCACATTGGCAATGATGGACGGCGGTGTTCCGATGAAGCGTCCTGTTGCCGGTATCGCAATGGGTCTGATCAAGGAAGGCGACGACTATGCTATTTTAACAGACATCTTGGGCGACGAAGATCACTTGGGCGACATGGATTTCAAGGTAACAGGTACAGATCAGGGTATTACCGCCCTGCAGATGGACATCAAAATCACATCTATTACGTTTGAAATTATGGAACGCGCCTTGGCACAGGCCAAAGACGGTCGTATGCACATCTTGGGCAAGATTGAAAAAGCAATCAAAAAGCCACGCAGCACCGTTTCTGAATTCGCGCCACAGGCATACACCATGAAGATTAACCCAGACAAGGTTCGTGAAGTTATCGGCAAGGGTGGTTCTGTGATTCAGGCCCTGACACGTGAAACAAACACACAAATCGACCTGTCGGATGATGGTACAATTAAAATCATGGCCACAACCAAGGAAGAAGCCGACGATGCCATTGCGCGTATCAAAGACATCGTTGCCGAACCCGAAGTTGGCATGATTTACAAAGGTACAGTTTCTGGTATGAAAGATTTTGGTCTGTTTGTGAAAATCATGAACGGGTTCGAAGCAATGGTTCATATTTCTGAAATCACAGGTGAACGCATTGCAAAAATCGAAGATACCAAAATCAAAGAAGGCGACACAGTTTATGTTCGTTATCTGGGTGCAGATAAACGTGGCAAGACACGTATGTCCATGGTTGGTATCGACCAGAAAACAGGCAATGAAATTGTAAAGGAATAATCATATGACACCAGAACAGTTAACGTGGACAGATGCACAGTGGGCGGCACACCTTGGGTGTGCCCCTGCACAGGTGCAGTACATCAAAAAAATGCTGGCAGATACATACTGTGCATCGATTGTAAAATATAAAACATCACGCAAGTATGGTTTCCTGTTGACGCGTCGTCATGACACGCCATCTGGGTTTCCGCGTGTTGTTCCTGTTGTATCATCGGATGTGCATTTTGATACACATGCCGCGGCGGCCAAACATGCCAACGAACAGATTATTCCAAAACTGGAATTAACGTCGTTCTGGGCAGATGCCTATGGCGTTCCCGCACAGATGCTGCAAATGTTGCACGTCAACGATAAACAAAGATAAAACGGGGGGATTAAAAATGGATATGGACGCATTGATGGCACAGGCCGCAGAATTACAAAACAAGGTTGCCGTCGCCCAAGAACAATTGGCCCAAACTGTGGTCAAGGGTATTGCCGCCGATGGCGCGTGCATTGTTGATATGACCGGCAAATATGATTTGGTTAAATTAACTATACGCCCAGATGTTTTGTCGCGTGGCGCAGATGCTGTTGCAGATATTGTTGCGGCGGCATATCGCGATGCCAAGCAAAAGGCAGATGCTATGATTGATAAAGTAATGGGCGATGCCACCGCCGGCATCCCATTGCCATAAAAACACCCGCCAAACGGCGGGATTTTTTATTGCTTTTTCGCCTTTCATTTTGTATCGTAATTTTGCAATCCAAGGGGACAATTATGGACGAAACAAAGTTATCTTTCGAAGACGCGTACAAGCAGTTAATGGAACTGGTAAAAAAGATGGAATCTGGTGAATTACCATTGGCGGATTCTGTTGCGGCCTATGAACAGGGCATAAAATTAAAGGCCTATTGCGAACAGTTGTTAAAAGAAGCCGAATTGAAAATTGAAACATTAAAAGTTGGCGCATAATTTTTAATCAAACGGATTTATTGTGGCAGAAAAAAATAAACTGACCCCTGTTATGCAACAATACATGGATATGAAATCAGAAAATCCAGATGCATTGTTGATGTTTCGGTTGGGTGATTTTTATGAATCTTTTTTCGAAGACGCACGCATCATCAGTTCCGCATTGGGATTGGTCTTGACGGCACGTGGCACCGACGGTGATGGTGTTGATATTCCGATGTGTGGTATTCCATGGCATGCGGCCGACAACTATTTTGGCCGTTTGGTTCGTGCCGGACACAAGGTTGCATTGGTTGAACAGATGGAAACCCCCGCACAGGCCAAGGCCCGCGGCCATAAATTTATTGACCGTCAAATTGTGCGTGTTTTGACATCTGGAACGTTAACAGATGAAAATCTGTTGACCCCGACCAAGTCTAATTTTTTGGTGGCGGTTGTTCCGCTGTCTGGCGGCAAATACGATGTTGCAGGTTGTGATATTTCAACCGGTGAATTTTTTGTTGGTCAAACCGCCGATGCAATCGATGATTTGGTTCGTATCAATCCGGCCGAGGTTATATTTCCATTCTCAACCGCCGAAGATAAAACAGTTTTAAAACTGCGCGAATTATTTAAATCCACCCCTGTGTACGAAAAGTTATATCATCGCGCCGACATTGATATGGTTGTGTCGCGTGTGTTTGGTGGTGCGGTTGATGCGTCATCTGTTGCGCGTAATTCTGATGGTGCAATATGCCTGTTGGCGGGCTATTTATTTAATACCCAGCGCGGTGCATCAATAACATTTCGCGCGCCGTATACGTTCAAGTCTGGTCGCCAACTGTTAATCGATTCTGCCACATGGCGCAGTCTGGAAATAGATTCACCAATAAATGACGGTGGTGCATGCCTGATTGATGTTTTAGACAAAACGCACACCGCCGCCGGCGCACGAAAACTGCGCGCATATCTGCGCAATCTGTCGGCCGATATAAATGAAATCACCCTGCGTCAGGCACATATTTCGCACTTTGTTGTAAATCCAGATGTTATGGCAATGGTTTCAAATGTCTTGTCATCTGTACCCGATGTGGGGCGCGCGCTGTCGCGCCTGTTGTCGGGTCGCGGCACGCCACGTGATATGCGTCATATTTCAGAATTTATGTTGTCATTGCCACGCGCCCAGATTTTATCGTCGCGCTTGGATTCTGGATTCGCAGATCGCTTTGCGGCCATCCGCACACACGATGAATTGGCGTTGCGATTACAGCGTGCATTGTCTGACGAATTACCGACGTTCTTTCGCGATGGTGGTGTAATTCGTGATGGCTTTGATATATCGCTGGATAATATGCGCGGTCTGTCGCATGGTGCGCGTGAAACGATTGCCGCGTTGCAGTCTGAATATGTCGCCCAGACAGGCATCACAACGTTAAAGATAAAATATAATAATATTCTGGGATATTTTATCGAGGTTCCATCCACCCGCGCCGAAGTTTTGATGAACCCAGATTCTGGCTTTATTCATCGTCAAACAATGTCTGGCAACATGCGATTTACAACGTCGCGCCTGATTGACCTTGATAACGATGTTCGCAGTGCCGCCGAAAAGGCCGCCGCCATCGAATCAGAAATCATAGATTCGTTTATTGAATCTATTCGTGAAATTGCCGATGATTTATTGTCAACCGCCGATTTATTGGCTGATGCCGATGTTTGGGTGTCTTTGGCAACCGTTGCCAACACCTATTCATGGGTTTGTCCGAAAATCACAGACGATTGTGCGTTTGATATTGTGGGTGGCCGTCATCCTGTGATTGAATCTGTTCTGCGTACACGCGGCGATAATTTTGTGAAAAACGACTGTAATTTAAACGCACATTCTGTTGCGCTGTTGACCGG
This sequence comes from Alphaproteobacteria bacterium, assembly GCA_017451625.1. Taxonomy (GTDB): domain Bacteria; phylum Pseudomonadota; class Alphaproteobacteria; order Rs-D84; family Rs-D84; genus Enterousia. The sequence goes on along the minus strand of JAFTNY010000001.1, from coordinate 35,886 downwards.
TCCAAATATGGCGGGTAAATCCACATATCTGCGCCAGAATGCAATAATTGTGGTACTGGCACATCTGGGATCGTTTGTTCCGGCCACAACCGCAACCATTGGCATCTGCGACCAGTTATTCAGTCGTGTCGGTGCATCGGACAATCTGGCGGCGGGCCAATCGACATTTATGGTTGAAATGGCCGAAACAGCAAATATTCTAAACCGCGCAACCATGCGTTCCTTTATTATCTTTGACGAAATCGGGCGCGGCACCGCGACATACGACGGTATGGCAATCGCACAGGCGGTATTGGAATACTTGGATGAATTACAGCCACGAACACTGTTCGCGACGCATTATCATGAATTAACTGCGCTGGCATGTGGCACGTCGCCAATGTTGTCGCATGTTTCGTGTTTGACGATTGATGTTCGTGAACACAATAATGAAATCGTCTTTATGCATAAAATTGTATCTGGGGTTGCAAACCGTTCATATGGTATTCACGTTGCGCGTATGGCCGGAATGCCATCATCTGTGGTTGCGCGTGCGCAAAGTGTTCTGGATGCGCTGGAATCGCACGACGCGCCAACGTCGACACCAATAACACCGGAATGTCCGCCACAACCAGTTGCGCGTAAAAAGCCCTGTGTATCGGACGAACGCCCACCACAATTAAATTTGTTTGATTTATGAAAATGACATCTGGATGGATTATCTTGGACAAAGATTCTGGGCTGTTTTCACGAACGGCGGGTGGTCGTATTGCACGTATGCTGGGGACCAAGAAGTTTGGTCATATTGGCACACTGGACCCGATGGCGACTGGCGTTTTGCCGATTGCGATTGGCGACGCGACCAAGATGATACCGTTTGTTGAAGATGTTGCCCCATCTGTCAAAGAATATCTGTTTTCGTGCCAGTTTGGATTTGAAACCGATACACTGGACATCACCGGTCATGAAATCGCCCGCACAGATGTTATTCCCCCAGAATCTGTCGTATTGGCGGCATTGGAATCTTTGCGTGGTTCAATTTTACAAACCCCACCCATGTATTCTGCGGTGCATATTGATGGGGTTCGCGCACACGAACTGGCACGTCGGGGCAGGGCGGTTGAAATCCCCCCACGCAGTGTTGAAATTTACGAACTGGAATTTATGGGGCGCGATGGCGCATCATGGCACTTTCGCACAGTGTGCAGTCGCGGCACATACGTGCGCAGTTTGGCGCGCGATATTGCCGCAAAATGTGGAACAATCGCGACAGTTGATATGATACGGCGCACCAAAACGAACGGTTTTGACATAAAAGATGCTGTAAAACTTGATTTTTTAGAAAAAGTGTTTAATAATAGTGGCAATTTCGGGGAAAACCTGAAACCGATTGATTTTGGACTGGGGGACATTCCGGTTCTGAATCTGTCTGACAAGGACGCAGATTTTTACAGAAATGGCGGCTTTGTAAGAACGGCAACGAACGATGGTCTGCATCGCATTTATACGGATGATCAATTTATCGGTATTGGTGTGGTGTCTGATGGTGTTCTGCGCCCAAAACGAACAATTTAAAAACAAAAAAGGAAAAAACAATGTCCATTACCAAGACAAAAAAGTCTGAATTGATTCAAGAATATAAAGTGTCTGAAAACGACAACGGTGGTTCGGTTGAATCACAGGTTGCTGTTTTAACAGAACGCATTCGCAACTTGACAGAACATATGAAGGCAAACCACAAAGACAACCATTCAAAACGTGGTCTGTTGTTGATGGTTAATCGTCGCAAGAAATTGTTGGCTTATATCAAAAAGCGCAACGTATCTGACTACGAAGCCCTGATTAAAAAGTTAGGTCTGCGTAAATAATACAAAATCCCGCCAAATCAGGCGGGATTATTTTTTACCTTTATCTTTTTCTTTCTGTGCGTTTTTATCGCCCAGAATCTGCATCTCTAACTGCAATATTAAATTTTCTTTTTCTTGTATCTGTGTCAACAGCTGTTCGTTTTCTAACTTTACCTTTTCCAATGCGCTGCGACTGATGACCAACTGATTCGCCATCTGTTTGCGTCGTTTGCGGTTTAAAAAGAACGCAAACAATGCGCCCAAAATTGCACCGGCCGATGCGCTTAATAAATCAAACAGTGTTTCCACGATAACCATGAAAACACTGTAAGATATTTGCCAGAAAAATTCATCAGGACTATTTTCTTAAACCTGTTTTCTTGTCAATCCAGACCTGTTCTTCGGCGATTTCCATCATTGGTAAATCGGATTTGCTGTCTGAATATGCGCGCACGACATACGGAATAATTTTGTTTTCTTTGGCCCATTCGTCCATTGCATAAACCTTGTTCCGCCCCCAGCACAAAAATTCATATTTCCATGGTTTTTCTTTATTCATTTTCGAACAGAACACCGCGTCAAACTTCATATCGCGCACCAATGCCGGCAACAGATAATCCGGACTGGCCGAAATCATCAGCACCTTGCGCCCTGCATCGCGTTCGGCCTGAACACGTTCCTTGGCCCATCCAAAACGTTCGCGTTTGTGCTGTTTAATAAATCCCGCTGCGTATTTTTTCACCATCTGTGGTGTCATAAAGCGGCGAATATTTTCGCGCCACCACACACCATCTGGATTAACCCATCTGCAAATTCCACAAATCCCCATCAATGGCAGGAACAGCCATGGTCGCACACTGCGACGAAAGCAGTATTTTGCAAACGCCACATTTGAATCCAATGCCGACAGCGTCCCATCAAAATCAAACAAAACAACTTCTGTTTTTTTCAGCATATAATAAACCCTTTTTTCTTGTATTCGCGCCGATTATACCAGTGATTTTATACACATGCAAGGAATCCATCTATCAGAAAGATATACGCAGTCCCGCCGAAATAAAAGGCGTTTGTGATGTAATTCCACCCGAAATCCACCCGTCAACAAATTCGCTGTATTTATATCTGAACGATGCGATTGCCATATGGTCGACAAAGTCTGCAACGTCATCCTGCCACACGCCTGTATCTGACAGCATATATGTCAACGACACACTGTATTTCAGTAAATCATAACTGACCCCTGTGCCGACAACAAATCCGTCTGATATTTCGCCGATTGGGTTTTTATCATATATCACACGCCCCGTCAGTCCCCAAATCCAACTGTTATATTGCAGGTTCATCCCCATTGACATTTGTGCACGCCAATCCGCGGTGACACCGGCTGTATAAACCTCGTTATCAAAGTTTTCAGGATTGTCCATAAACGACAGGCCCAACGAATATGCGGTCTTGACCTTGCCATTTGGTCGGCGGATTTTCAGCCCTGCATCCATTGCCCAATCATAGTCATCCGCCAAACCTGCGACCGACACGCCATATTGTACTGCATTTATTGGTGCCGACACCAGATTTACACGTGGCGCATTTCGTCCTGATGTCAGTGTGGTATCTGCGATAACCGGTCCATCTGGAATAATCTTTTCATTAAACAGTGGTCGGTCATTGATACGCAGTCCCCCAACATCTGGCAATCCAACCCCCAGTTTGCGTGCGATTGAATCTGTCCACCCCAATTCAATTCGCCCATAATTCTGAATTTCCCAAAACCCAAATGTTTCGCGGGAAAAATTACCTTTATCAATGGCCGATTGGTCCATTGCATACACCAGCCCCAGTTTGTTTGTTTCATTTGCCGCGTATGTCATCTGGCCACGAACACGCCAATCGCCAATAAACAATGGTGATTCAAAATCCGGTTCAATCATTCCCGCGGTTCCATACCCCGTCAGTCTTAAATTCACCCGACCCATATCATATTGCAGTGCATTTGCCACCGCCGGCGTTGTGGCCAATATTGCCACCGCCACAACCATACGTTTTGTACCAAACATGTTTAAATTTGCCCTTTGGTTTCTGTCAGAATTGCATCGCGCAGTTTATTGTATGCACGTTCTTCGATTTGGCGTACGCGTTCACGTGAAATACCATATTTCTGGGACAGCGATTCCAACGTTGCCACCGGCTGACGCAGTTTTCGTGCCACCAAAATTTCACGATCGCGTTCAGACATCTTTGCCAAATGTTTTTTCAACAGATCATAACCACGCCGTCTAAATTCAACCTGTTCCAACGTATCTTCGATTGTGTCGCCACCATCTGTCATATTTGACAGAATATCGGTCGCCCCATCATCAGAATTTATTGGCGCATTCAGTGAAACATCGCGCGCGCCGATACGCGTGGCCATACGTTGCACGTCTTTTTCTGGCACCTCCAGATATTCGGCAATTTGCTTGGTTTGATCATCGGACAAATTGTTATCCATAATCCCCAGTGCGCGCTTTGCACGTGCCAGATTAAAGAACACACGTTTTTGATTTGCCGATGTTCCGATTCGCACGATTGACCAGTTGTTCAAGATTGTTTCATATATTTCGGCCTTGATCCAAAACATTGCATATGTTGAAAACCTAAAACCCTTGTCTGGGTCAAACTTTTGCAACGCCTGCATCAGTCCCATATTCCCACTGGCAATCAGTTCACCGACCGGAATGCCATAGTTTTTATAATCATACGCCACCGACACCACCACTCGCAAATGACTGGCGACTAATTTTTCTGCTGCAAACTGGTCATGTTGTTTGGCCCATTGTGTGGCATATTCATATTCCTGTTCTGCGGTCAGTACCGGTATTTTCTGAACCGTTTGAATATACTGCGCCAACGAAGTATCATCGTTGACCCCACGTGCGGCGACAATACTGGTTGTTTTTTGGGCTGGCAAAGCGTTCTTGATTTCTTTTTTCATAACTTTTATAGTATACCATAAATTAATAATTATCAAGCACAGGAGATATTAAAACCATGGCTACTATGTTGGAAAGAAACAAGAAGGTCAAAGCCCCCCAGAAAACACGCGCCGAACACGCCGAAGATGCCTTGTACCGCGAAGTATGGGAAGAAGTAAATAATGAAAAGACTGTACAGTTTATCAAAAAATATTCCAAACACATGATGGTTGCGGCATTTGTGATTTTGATTATCGCCACATCTATCCAGATTGGTATTCGCACGCACAATGCGCATAAAATTGCCACCGCCACTGCATACGAAGCGGCCGTTGAATCCGTTGATGCAAATGCGCTGGCATCTTTGTCTGAAAACGCGTCTGGTGCAACTGCCGACTTGGCCTTGTTCCAGTCATATATTTTAGATAACGACGTGGCCAAGTTGGAACGTCTGGCCGATTCTGGCAACACACGCGATTTTCGTGATTTGGCACGCCTGCATATTGTCGGGCTGCGTGGCGATGACATGTCGGCGGCCGATGTTGAAAAATATTTGTCTGGCTTGAATACCAAATCTTCGCCGTTCTATTATACTGCGTGCCTGACCATTGCGCAAAAGTATCTGGCCGATGGCAATCGCGATGCCGCAAACAAATGGCTGGATAAAATCATTAACGACGCATCTGCGCCATCTGTAATTTCCGCCGCTGCGGTCGGTTTACGTTAAAGGGAAAAAAGGTACTGATCCAATGCTCAACGCAATCGCATTTTTATGTTGTCTGATTGTTCTGGCGGCGTGTGATAAGCATGATCCAATCCTGTCTGGACATCGCATTGCCATTTTTGATGGTGCGAATATCACAGTGGCGAACAAGACAATTACAGATATCCCCACAGAATCTGTTGTGATAAACAATTCTGCCTGTCCATATAGCCAAGATTCATCCAATGTAATCTGGGACGGCGATCGCCGCGTGTTCAGTGGTTTTTCCACCAACAATACTGTGGCCGCCAATCGGCGCCCAATATGCAGTGGCAAATACATCTATGCGGGGTTAACCACCGGCGAAGTGGTCAAATTAAATCCCACCACGCGCCAGATTTCGTGGATTGCCGACGTTTATCGCACCAGTAATCTGACCGGTGGCGCATCAATGGTTGATATTATCGCCCCCATTGTCCCAGACGGTAAATTTGTGTATGCAGGCGGTTTGGGTGATGCGTTTTGTAAATTATCTGCCGCAACTGGTGTAAAATCATGGTGTCTTGATATTGGTGTTGCAGAACCATTTGTGATTGCCGGCAACTATGCCTTTGTGGTCGCCACAGATAATAATCTGTATGCAATATCGACATCTGACGGTACGATTTATTGGCGCGCGTCGGTTGACGTGTCTGCGGCGCCAACCTATGCCGATGGCACAATCACTGTATCAGACCAGAAATTTTCTGTATCCGATGGTACTGAAATAAAATAAAAAATACTGGACAAATAAAAAAATATATTATATTATACCACCCGCAATGTCAGTTTTGGGTGTTTAGCTCAGTTGATTAGAGCATCTCGTTTACACCGAGAGGGTCGGGGGTTTGAGTCCCTCAACACCCACCAAATTTTCCGCCCATGGCGGATTTTTTATCAAAAAAATTAAACGGTTTTTCATTATGGACAAATCAGATATCAAGGAACTTGTTGAACAAACGTTAATATGTGCCGCGGTTGGGATTATTATTTTCCATCTGCATTCTGTTTTTGAAAAGCAAAAAAATACCACACACACGAAACAGGAACCCAAGACCGAACAGCTTGATTCACTGTCGCGTGATTCTGTAATCACTGCATATGACACAATAAAGCATCGGGTCGTACAACAAACAATAAAAACCAGATAACAGTACGCCCAACCATCGGGCGTTTTTTTTCTGTGCAAACCAAAGGGATTATAATAAATGATTTTTGAACGCGGTTGGTTTATCCGAAAAATGAATAAATATGCCCCACGTGGCTATACCTTTGTGATTTTGGATGCCGAAGGGCGCATTGCCATGCACGCAACAGACATCACAGGTGATCAGGAACCACGTGGCCCATTTGTGTCAAATATTTCATTTGATATGTTGGATTCTTTGTACGGTGGACTGATGACCCGCCGCAACAGAAAGATACATCAGGCCTGTACAGTTGCCGATTACATGTTTGCGTACGACATTGCACGTCCGCAAATGGTTGCGCCTGATGCGAAAACGGCCACAGAACAAGAAAGCAAATATGAAATTTATCGTTCTATTGCGCGCGACCACGCACATCGTTCTGGCAAACCATTGGGGCTGTTTATGCGCAAAAACGCGCTGTTGATTCAGGGGCTTCAGGATTCAAATGCGCCACTGCCCGCGATGCTGGCGACACGTTTAAATCAGTATGTGAATAAATGCACATGGTACGCGATTGAAAAAGTAATGTCTTCGATGCCGATTTGCGACATGAAATATTACCAAGATTTGTACCGTCAAAAAATGTCTTTTCTGGGCATAGAATACGGTCAAACATTTGGAAAAAAGTTCGGTTTGATAGATGTTGATAAAATCGCATTTGAAAAACGCCACAAAGATTTGACTGTTGAAATAGAAAGATTGATGTACGACGTTCTGCCAAGGCAGGAAAAGGCATTAAGCACCAAAAAGAATAAACGCCCAGATGACACGTCTGCGCACGAAAAACTGCAAACACAGTTGGAAAACACAAACAATCGTATTGCAGAATTGTCCCAAGAACGCGACAGTGTTGCCCCACGCGAACCACGTCGTCCTGCGCGCGATGTGTTATCGAACGTATTTTATAAATCTGGCAATGCTACGCGCCCTGAATTTTCTAAAAACAGCATTGTTCAATTTATGCAAATGGCATTTTTACAAGAAACAAAACAACGCAAAAAATAATCAAACGCCCATCTGGGCGTTTTTTTACTGTATTTTTTATTTGCATGTTTTACAATACCAAACGCAATATCACACAAAAGGGAGAAAACATGAAGAAAACAATTTCTATTTTGGCGTTGTTGTCATTTGTATCTGCGTGCACAACTATAAATCCATACACTGGTCAAACCCAGACCGCCAAATCAACATGGGGAACGGCGATTGGCGCAACGGCTGGTGCCTTGATTGGCAGCACACAAAGCAGCGAAGGCGCCTTAATCGGTGCGCTGGCTGGTGGTGCGGTTGGCGGCGGTGTCGGTTATTATCTGGACGTTCAGGCGGCCGAACTGCGTGCAGAATTGGCATCCACCGGTGTTCAGGTTGTTGAATCTGATGACAGCATTCGCCTAATCATGCCTGGGAACATTACATTCAAGACAGATTCTGCCGACATCAATTCATCGTTCTATCCTGTCTTAAATTCTGTTGCCAAGGTTTTAAATAAATACAGCAATTCAACCGTTATGGTATCTGGCCACACCGACAGCACCGGCAGCGCAGATTACAATCTGAATCTGTCGCGTGAACGTGCTCAGTCTGTTGCGTCATATCTGCAGGGTCAGGGTGTCAAGGCATCACGCTTTGAAGTATTGGGATTGGGTTCATCAAATCCGATTGCATCAAATGCATCGGCCGCGGGTCGCGCCCAAAACCGTCGTGTTGAAATCAAGATTATTCCAAATAAATAATCCATTAAAACATTAAAAAATCCCCCAATCGGGGGATTTTTTAATAATCTGCATGAATAAAATACAAACCAGACGCTGGGGCCGTTGGACCGGCCGCACTGCGATTGCGCGTCGCCAATATTTCATCAATATCATATGGTTTCCCCAGTCCAATTTCAATCAGCGTTCCGACAATATTTCGTACCATATGGTGCAAGAATGACCGCGCAGAAAATTCAAATATTATCTCGTCCCCATTTTGTATGATTTCGATTCTGTCCAACGTTTTTATTGGGGATTTTGCCTGACATTGTGTGGCGCGAAAACTGGTAAAATCGTGATTCCCAATTAATTTTTCGGCCGCCACACGCATCGCATCAATATTCAGTTTTCTTGGCACCCAATACACACGATTTTTTTGCAACACTGGTGCCGCACCACGATTTAAAACAATATATTTATAGTGGCGCGCAGTACAGTCAAAACGTGCATTAAATTCATCTGATACCACTTCGCACGATAACACAGACACCGGTTTTTCAGTCAGATAAAAATTCAGTGCGCGCATAACTGTTTGTGCGCTGTGGTCGCCATTAATATCAAAGTGTGCCGTCATTGCAACGGCATGCACCCCTGCATCGGTGCGACCCGCGCCAACGATGTCTGGCCGCGCACCACAGAATTTTTCAATCGCGTCTTTCATTACAGACTGAACAGACGGCCCTTGGCGATTTTCTTGCCATCCGATTAAATCCGTACCGTCATATTCAAGAACAACCTTATAACGCGTCATTTATTCACCGTATTTTATTTCTGCACCACGCAGACCATTAACAAAACTTTTCCAATCCATTGTTTTTTTGCCTGCGGGTTGAATCTGCAATATTTCTAAATTATCGCCATTTAATTTTGTTTTTAATATTTTTACATCAATATTACTAATCTTGGTACGCCCACAACCCAATGCACGAATCTGATTATGGATTTCTGTGGCATCGCGGGACCAGTCTATGATTTCATCCGTCCCCGTCCATTTACGTGTAAATGTTGGTGTGCCAACCTGTGGTGTTGCGCTGTAATCCGCTGGACTTTTCAGATATTCAATCATCATATCTGCGCCGATTTTGGACACCATATTTTCAATCGTGTCGTTTGTGTCATCAATCCCAATATCAAATTCACGTCGCATAAATATATCGCCCGCATCCATTTCCGGTGTTATTTCCATCAAGCACACCGCAGATTTCCGGTCGCCATTATACAGCGCCGTACGTATCGGCGACGGTCCGCGATACATTGGTAAATCACTGGGGTGAATATTTACGCATGGCGCAGATTTTAAAACGTTATCACGCAAAATCACACCGTACGAAATCACCACCACCATATCAGGCGAATAATTATATTCATTTATATTTGTATGCACCGTCAGTCCATTTTCATCTGCCCACGCGTGTACCGGCGATGGGGTCAGTACCTGTTTACGCCCCATTGGTTTTGGCGCACGTGTAAAGACCGCCATAATTTCATGACCTGCATTTTTTATCGCATCAAAGATTGGAACCACAAACGCATTTGTGCCCATCAAGACTAATTTCATTTTTTAAACTTCTTAACCTTGCGCATTAACATTTCACGACGCACCGGCGACAGGTAATCAACAAACAATTTCCCGTCCAAGTGATCTGTTTCATGTTGAACGATTCGCGCCGGCAGACCCGACATTTCCGCCATCTGATTTGCGCCATGTTCATCGGTCCATTCCACAATCACAGATTCAGGTCGCACAACATTTGCATAAACCGGCAATCCGTCATTCCCCAGAACAGACAAACACCCTTCTTCCATTGTGCAGGTTTTATCACTGCGTGAAATAATTTTTGGATTTATCATACGGAACACTGTTTCAGAATCAGGATCCATCATAACCAAAAATCGCGACAAGATTCCGATCTGGGGTGCGGCCAATCCAACGCCATTTTGTTCACGCATCATATCGACCATTTCATCCATGGTCGACAATACGTCCGGTGTTATTTGTTCAATGGGCGAACATTTGGTACGCAGAACCAAATCACCACAAAGTTTCATTTGCAACATATACAAAACCTCTTATAATAATCATAGCAAAGGATTGGGAAATGACAACTTATATTTTTGTGTTGCTGGGGATTATCATTTTTTTATTACTGGCGATTTTGATGCGTCGGCCAGTTGTTGATATTTCTGCCCTGCGCGAAGATAATGCCCGCCTGCGTGAAAAGTTGGCAGAAAGATTGGGCGCATTAAGCCAGAATGCAATCGAACTGAAAAATATTAGTGGCGATATTGCGAATTTTAAAAACATTCTGATGGGCAATAAACAGGCACGTGGCACGTTCGGCGAACGCCAACTGGCCGATATTGTCGCAGACATAATGCCCCCAGAAACCTATGCCTTTCAAACCACGCTGGACACAGGTGTCCGACCAGATTGTATTATTCGATTGCCCTATCCCCCAGGGGACATGGTCATCGACAGTAAATTTCCACTGGAAAGTTATAACCGAATGATGGCCGATAACACAGATATAATGGCGAAAAAGCAATTTGAACTGGACGTTCGCCGTCATATCGATGCGATTGGCGAAAAATATATCATTGCCGGCCAGACCGCAGAATCTGCAATGATGTTTATTGCATCTGAATCTATATTCGAAACATTACACCGCCAATTTCCTGCGACGATTGAATATGCCGCACGCCAAAAAGTATTTATTGTATCCCCATCGACATTGTGGGCGACATTAAACACAATTCGCGCGGTATTATCTGACATCAAGATAAAACGTGTTGCCAATCAGATAAAAATAGAATTGGACGCATTACTGGCAGATTTGGGACGTTTAAACGAACGCGCAACAAACGTTGAACGGCATTTCAATATGACCCTGACGGATATTGAACAGTTGCAAACATCTATTCGCAAGATTTCACCACGTGCTGAAAAATTGCGCGATATGGACTTTGGCGCAGAATAATTTAATGCCACCTGCGCGTGCGTTGCACATATTCAACCCGACCACTATCGTAAATCAGTGCACCGCCACGCAGGATTTTGTGTTGGCAACTGGGTGCGACAACATTGAAATACGATACAATATATCTGACACTGTCATCATTACACAACGCGCCAATATTCTGCATTAACGGCACGAATTTCTGAATATAAACAATATTACCGTACCGCCAGACACCGCGGTCATGCTTTCTGCGTCTGTTCGGTTTACCGATGGCATCGCCGTTAATCTGTTTCCATGTATCAAATGCAAAATAGTGTTTGGATGCGCGCGATTTATTAAATTCTAAATTCCCGTCATCGCCAACAAACGCCACCAATTCGTTATCATGCGTTGCATAGAATATCGGCCGCGGTGCTATGGTTACAATCGCCACCCCAATCACACAGAACGTCGCAAATAAAATATAATTTACCTTTATCTTGACTGTTTTAATAAATATCAATGCCATAAATGCGCATACAAAGCACGCCATTGCCACGTTTGAAATATGTGGCACATCCACCACCGCATGGGGCAGTTCTGAAATATTCTGGGCAATATTCAGTGCAAATTCATAAATCGTATATGCCAGATTCTTCGGGCCATACCATCCCCAGAAACCGGCCACAACCCCAATTAACACCAACGGCATAATTGCAAATGAAAATATCGGCAATATAACCAGATTTCCAATCAAACCGTAAATCGGAATTGCGCCAAAGTGCGCCGCCACAAATGGCGCGGTAAAAACAGTTGCAACCACAGATGTCAATGCACATGCATAAATTGACGCGATAAGTTTATTCTGCGGCATTTTCGGCCGTAACACAGAATATACCCACACCAATCCGAACACCGCGGCAAATGACAGTTGAAATCCCGCCTGCATTACATAGTGTGGATTAAACAGGAATATCACGCAAAACGCCAACGCAACATTACGCAGTGAAATCACACTGCGCCCAAACATAAACGCCGCGATAACCAGTGTTGTCATCAAGAACGCGCGTACTGTTGCGACATCTATGCCCGATAAAAACAAATACCACACCAGTCCAATCCACGCACAACCCATTGCCGGAATTTTTGCTGGAATCCGTCGCACGACATATGGACTTGAACGAAAAATAAAATAGAATATAATAAACAGCCATCCCCCAACCAGTGTCATATGAAATCCACTGATTGACCAGACGTGTCCCACACCGCTGGCGGTCCAAATTGGCGTATCAGATTCTGGCACCGCCGCCTTGAACCCCAGCACCAACGCATCAACCAAAAACGACTTTGATCGATTGTGCAAACCTTCGCGCAGTGTGTTAATTCCACCACCGTCCCCAGACCTGATTACATCAATTTTATTCGCATACCCTGTCGCGGTCAGCCCATTAAAATATGCCCATCGTGCATAGTCAAATGTTTCCGGCGCATACGTTGCATTTGGCCGAAACAGTCCAATGTTTACCTGCACCACATCTCCAATCTGGGGTATTACGCATTCTGGGCAGATTGACACGCGCACAGTGGCGCGTTCACCATCCGCCCCAATATCGTCTGCATTAACAGATAAATACACTCTGGTTTTATCGTACGTGTGATCAATCTTTTGAACCGTCCCGACAATATTCTGGTCAAAGACATTATGTCGCATTTTTGGTGTGTCAATAATATCTGTAAAAATACCGGCCCAGACAAACCCAATCAGTCCAATTATAACCCCACGCAGTATAATCGGCATCCGTTGTATAAACAGTGCCGCAATCAACGTACATAAAATTATGGGTGCAAAAATCAGATTTGGTTCAACCGCGCGCGTAAAATAAACCGCGGCCCCACCTGCCAACAAGAACGGCACGTACAAGAACACATTTTGATATTGATTTTCAATCCAATCCCGCATGAAAAAAGTATAGGAATTTATTCGATTGCCAATCAACGAAATTTTTCGTATGATTGAATTCCATAAGGGGGCGCTTATGGCAAAATATATATTTATAACTGGTGGTGTTGTATCAAGTCTTGGCAAGGGTGTCGCAGCGGCAGGTTGTGGCACCCTTCTTCAATCGCGTGGCTATACCGTTCATGCACGTAAATTTGACCCATATCTAAACATAGACCCTGGGACGATGTCGCCATTTCAACATGGCGAAGTTTATGTGACAAATGATGGTTATGAAACAGATCTTGATTTGGGGTATTATGAACGATTCTTGGGCGCGCAACTGTCGCGCAATGATTCTGTGTCGGGGGGGCGCATTTATTGGGATGTACTGAATGCAGAACGTCGTGGCGATTATCTGGGGGCGACGGTCCAGATGATTCCGCACGTATCGAACAAGATAAAAGAATACATTTCTGCCCCAACCAATACTGACTTTGTTGTATGCGAAATTGGTGGCACCGTTGGCGACATCGAAGGTAAAATATTCCTTGAATCCATACGTCAGTTTGCCAACGATGTTGGCCGTCATAATGTGATGTTTATTCATCTGACCTTGGCACCATATTTGGAAAAGTCCGGCGAACTAAAGACCAAACCAACCCAGATGTCTGCACGTGAATTATTGGAAAACGGGATTCAGGCCGATATGCTGATTGTGCGCACGCCACGTATGTTGACGGCATCTGAACGCGATAAAATTGGTATGTTCTGCAACCTGCCGGCCAAAAGTGTAATCAGCGGTATCGACGTTGACAATATTTATAAAATTCCATTGGCGTACGAAGCGCAACATGTCTTTGACATAATTGCAGATCACTTTGACCTGCCACATGCACGTGGTGATATGACGCGTTTTGAACGTATCGAACGATATTTGTCGACCGACCTGCCGACGGTTAATATTGGCGTTGTTGGAAAATACTTTAATGTCCCAGACGCGTACAAGTCCCTGAATGATGCATTGTTCCACGCAGGCATCCAGAACAATGTTCATGTCAATATTCATAAACTGGACGCGGAAAATTTCACCCCCGACGCATGCCGTGATATTGATGGTATTTTGGTTGCTGGTGGATTTGGCGCACGTGGTGTCGATGGCAAGATTGCCGCCGCAGGATACGCCCGCGAAACCCAAACCCCATACATGGGAATATGTCTGGGGATGCAGGTCGCCGTTATTGAATTCGCGCGCAATGTTTTGGGAATCACAGATGCAAATTCTACGGAATTTACATCTGATTGCACCCCTGTGATTGATATTATGTCAGATCACGATGCCGAAAACTATGGTGGGACATTACGTCTGGGTGCGTATCCATGCGAAATCACGCCGAATACATTGGCGCATAAAATATATGGCGCGACCAGCATATCAGAACGTCATCGTCATCGCTATGAAATGGACATTTCACTGGAACAGAAATTTGCAGATGCGGGTATGAAAATATCGGGCCGCAGTCCAGACGGTAAATTACCAGAAATCATTGAATTGACCAATCATCCATTTTTTGTTGCCGGTCAATTTCATCCTGAATTTCAATCCAGTCCATATACCGGCCACCCAATGTTTAATGCATTTGTTGCCGCCGCGGCCAAGGCCCGAAAATAAGAAAAATCCCCATCTGGGGATTTTTTATTCTTAACGTGTTTTATTTTCGGTCCAACACAGGGCGTTTTCAACATAACTGATTGCACGCGTAACATCAAATTGGCGTGTGTTGGGGCGCATTAACCGTCCTTCGGCATCAATCCACGTTGTGTAATCTGTTGGCACCTGCTGTGCGATTTTTGCCAACTGTGTCGCCACATTTTCTGGCGACAATCCGCCTGCATACCCCATCGGATGTGTGTCATACACCGGCGCATCCCATTTTTCTGGGGTTATGCCATAACCATACGAAGAATCATACAGCAATGAAAACTGCGCCCCTGTTTTATTCAGTTGTTCAATCTTTTGCGCAACGCCTGCGTTGTATGGCAGTATAAATTCATTTTGTGGATGTTCCGCAATTAACTTTGCCACCGCATTCGCGTCCCAGTTTTTCGTCCCATCGCCGATATTCAGCTGCCACCGACGAATGGCGGGTGTTTGTGTGCCATATCGCGTCATCTTGAACCATTTGTCCAATTCATCCGGCATTCCGCCACCACACAGCATATCACACCATTGGTAATTAACATGCACTGCGACATTCATCGGCATATCGATATTTGAAACCAACGTCATCAGATGTTTAAACCATGCGTTTCGTGGCATTCCATTTGACATTGCGCTGGGGTGTGCCTGAATACCAATTTCAACCTGTGGCGCATACCGCATCAGTCGCATCATATCATTGACAGACACATCTTCACGCGGATCAGAACATGTAATATATTTTAACTTCATCATTTACCTTTTGCGTTATTCAGCCGCAACTGCCCACATGCAGAACCAATATCTGTCCCGCGTTCGCGACGAATCCGCGTATGTATTCCATTTTTTATCAAAATGTCTTGAAATCTGTGTACTGCATTACCTGATGGCGATGCAAAGTCGCGTTCATCAACCGCATTCCATGGAATCAGATTTACCATACAGTTCTTGCCCGCCAACAGTTCTGATAACTTTTCCGCATATTCCGGTGTTGCGTTGTACAAAATTGTTTCGCCATTGGCATCACGCCGCCCCAGCAAGATGTATTCAATCATCAACTGACGATTATGTAAATCTGTGAAACGCCATGCTGTGTCCAAAACTTCGTTTAATTTATATTTATTGTTAATCGGCATAATTTGGGACCGTAATTCATCTGTTGGTGCATGCAGTGAAATCGCCAAATTAATTGGCCGCCCCCATTCAATCAGTCTGTCAATCCCATCAACAATCCCACACGTTGACACCGTTATTCTTCGCCATCCAATCCCCAGTTTGCTGTTTGCCTGTTCGATAAAGTTAATAACGTTTTCTGTGTTCTGCAACGGTTCGCCGGTTCCCATAATTACAATGTGCGACACGTCCCCATTGTTCGCATCGCCATTTGGGCGAATTGGCTTGTCGCTGAATCTGTCGCTGCGCAGTTCCCATTGTGCCACCAGAATCTGTGCCAAGATTTCATTTGCTGTTAAATTACGTTTTAATCCCAACAGTGTACTGGCACAGAACTTGCATCCCATTGCGCAACCGGCCTGTGAACTGACACAAACACTGTTGCCATACGTTGTGCGCATCAGTACGCATTCAATCTGCTCGCCATCGTTCAGTTCTAACAAGAACTTGGTTGTTTCGCCATCTGCGGATTCCAGTTTTTTTACAATTTTCACCGGCAGTGTTTGTGCCACATTATCTAAATCACGTCGCAACGCATCTGGAATATTTTTCATAGATGCAAAGTCTGGGGCGCCACGATCCAACCATTCGCGAATTTGCTTGGCCCGAAATTTCGGCTGTCCCATATCGGCCAGATATTGTGTTAATTCCGCATCTGCAAGGTTAAATAAAATTGGTTTCATCATAACTTGTATCTGTCATCGTTTATGACAATGACGGCACGCCGGCGCAGTTGTTTTAACTGCTGGTCTGCCATAAACATTGCCTGTTTATATTGTGTGTTTTGTTTAATAATATCATCCAGATTTTTATATTCATCTGTCTTTTTGGTGCTGCATACCAACAACACCGAATTATCTTCGCGCTTTGACCACGTCATCTGTGGCAACGTCGCCACGCGTTCGCGAATATCCGGCGACAGTTCGTATTGCATCGCCGTAAATTTTTGTGGCACGCCACCCAAATCTTCGGCCATTTTTACCGCCGCATCACATGTCTTTGGCTTGGTCAGTTTTGCCGCCACATCGGCCGGAATATCTGTCAGTCTGACAATCGTCATTTGGATTGGCAAACCATGTTCCCGCGCCAAACCTGCCTTTTCTGCGGCAATATCTTCGTCGCTGGTGCTGACTGTCGGCAGAACGGTTCGTGCAACAATAATCTGCCATGCGATTTCCGCCCGCAGGGCATTCTTTGCCATTTCTTTTTCAGACGCAGTCATATCGCCCAGATTCATTTTCTTCAGTTCTTTTTCCACTGTCTCGTCATCTGGTACCGCGTTAAAGTTCGCCGCATATGCCAATTTTACATTATCATCAATTATGTTTTGCAGTGCCACACGCCGATTGTCGGTTGATGTTTGTCCCTGTCTGGCCATCAGTTTTGTTCGTGCCGTTATATCTGTGTCTGTAATTGGTGTTCCGTTTACAGATGCGACAACGCTGGCCCCCAATGCCGGCCCACCGCACATCAGCGCACAAACCAACCCCACAACGGTTTTAATCTGCTTCATCTTTCCTTTCCTTTTTTAATACTGTTGGCCATTGATTGCCATACCAAATCTGAACTGGAACGTGGTTGTCCCAACATAGTCTTCTTTTATCGCATTATCGCGTCGATATTCCACCGACAGATAATAGCATGGATGATTATAAAAGAAACCACCTGTATGACGCTGGAATGCGCCCAGTTCCATATTGTATATTGCGTTCCACCGTACCGACCAGCGGTCTGTCAACTGAAACCCCGCGCCGACAATCGCTTCGTTAATATCTGTGTTTTCTATCATGTCGGCACTTAAATGCTGCGACCAAATATGGCCGATGTTGAAAAAGTTCCGCGCCGTTCCAATATTTGCCGATGTTTCCATATGTCGCAACGACAGATTTTCCTGATTTAATCTGAAACGCGATGCCACATTCAACCACCGCATATTGTTATAACTGATGCGCCCTACATAGTCTGAAAATCCATTGTGAAATCCGCTGTTTTGCAAATCGATTGCCGGTCTGTCTGTAAAGTCATACGACTGCCCCAAGAACACTTCGATTGTCTGACCGTCTTCGTTAAACGCGGCCCACCGCACGCCATAGTCTGCATATGTTCCATTTTCCCATAAATCCAGCCCCGAAAACCGATTATTAGAAAACAGTGTGGAATCTGTTAAAATCGTCCCCGCAGAATCATTATTTAACGCAAATTCTTCTGCGTCCAACCGTTGCATAACTGTAATACGTGCCCTTGGTTCAATAATCTGTGTCCACTTTTCTGTTGGTTTGAACAAAGGCAGCCCCCATTCCAAATACCCACTGGGCAAGAAACGGTTTTTCAAACCAGAATATACAGATCCATCAACCATTTCTGTATTGTCAAAGTTGTACAAATCATATCGTGCTGACACACTGGCGGTCAGGCGATTGCCCCCCCACAACGTCCAAGGTGTTGTCAACCGCGCATCCCCAATCATACGCTGGGCCGATGTTCCGTCCCCTGAAATTCCCAACACGTCTGCATTAAACGTCGCATATGTTTCCCCGAACAGTGGCGCGGTCTGATGCACTGCACGAATGTTTGGCAAAATATTACCGTCTGGTGCAGACCAACGTCCCGTACTGTCGCGCAGTTCTTGGAATATATGTGCGTCCGCCACGACATAACTGCTTTGCTCAAACAGTTCTAATTTTGCCCCTGAATCCAAATACGGCTGGTCATCATAGAATCCATATTTCTGCAAATATGTTTTATCAGACGCGCGTTCCAAGAACACCGTCGCCCGCGCATATTCGCCCAGTTCGATAACATCGTCGTTAAAGATGTGCCAACGATTTTCGCCTTCGCGATTATGTGTAAACGACCCCCGCGTTCTGTATTCAGAATGGTCGCCGTTCAACCGATGTTCTAATTGAAACAGTGGGTTTTCTTGGGTCAGATATGAAAACGTAAACGTCATATCGTGTGTTTCAGACAGCGATATATACAACGGCAAATTTATCTGTGTTCCCATCTTGTTCGTTGATTCAAAGTCCGGCATCAAGAACCCTGTCTTATACTTAACCCCAGGGTCTGGCATTTCAAAGTATGGCCACCACAGCACCGGAATGTCATAAGTGCGCAAAACCGGACTGTAAAACTTTAACATACGTGATTCCATATCGTGGATAATCTTGTATGTTGAAATTTCCCACGCATCCCCATACGCATCGCAATCATCACATGCTGTAAATGTTGCACGTCGTGCGATTGTCAAATCACCCTTTCTGGTAATATTGTCCGATTCAACATAGACGTGATTACCCAACCACAACTTAATATCATCGCCTGATAATTCTTCGCCCTGTTGCGAGATATAAGAATCAGTCAGCGTCAACCGTTGTCCCGATGCATTAACGATTTCTGTATTCCCAGATGTTTTAATTGTTTCTTGCTTAACATCATATTCGATTTTGTCGGCGGTAATTGTTCGCGGTTCGTTCATATTAACAGACATCGCGCCTGCGTTCACAGTCGCCATTGCTGATGTAAAAAATACAAACCACTTTCTCATTTTCTTGCCAATACCACAAATATCACGCCCAGCACAACCATCAATCCACCCCCCAGCATTGCAAACTGGGTTAAACTGCTGATCATATTAGATGTTGACATATACAACGCCATCACGCCTGCCATCGCGCCAACGGCCATAATTGGTGCAAAACTGGCGCGCCGACGCAACAACGAAGACCGCAATAAAATCGTCGCACACAATGCCGCCAAAATCAGATTCATAATCGGGCTAAAGAACCGGTTGCACAATTCCGCCAAAATCATCTTGTGCTGTTTTTTTGTTTCTGCATCAAACGCAATCCGCATCAGTTCCGACGTTGGAATCCGTCGTACGCGGAAAGAATTATTTCCTTCTTTGTCCACGACATTCAAATCCATATCAAATGTTTCGAACGTGCCTGTTATCGTGCTTTGTCCTGTTGCCTGCAAAGACCCGTTTGTCATCACCAGCGACAATCCACGCACCGTCGACACCAATTTACCTTTTTCTGCGAAAATCATACTGGGGGCGTTTTCATCGCGCATATCAGACAACATAACCTGACTTAAATCGTGTCCAGAAACCTTGTCCACATATACGACCAGTCCATCAGAAATTTCTGTAAACGCACTTTCTTGCAATTTCATATGTGCCATACCGTATTGTAAATTCCACTGTGTATCATAAAACAGCGACTGTGTCTGCGGCACAATCCAGATATTTAAAATCAAATTCAATACGGTCAATACCACACCCATCCGCAGGGCAGGGCGTGCAATCTGTCTGGGCGATAAACCAGATGCCGCCATAACAGTAATTTCATTATCCGAAATCAGTTTGTTATAAACGAAAATCACCGCGATAAAGCAAACAAATGGCACAATAATCGACGCGATAAAAGGAATCATCAGCGCGGTCAGTCCTAAAAAACTGGCCACATCAATGCCGTACTTTAACAAGAACTTCATCATGGACATAATCTGCATCATCCATGCCAGTCCCGTCAGCACCAGCAACAGCATCACAAAAATTGCCGCCAACTGTCGTGAAAAATATCGGTTTAAAATCTTCATACCCTGCAGTATAAAATATAACTTTGCGCTTTTCAAGGCACAATAACCCACCGCCGGAATTCGCAGATTGCGCTATCGCGCCGGTGTAATGCGCAGTTCTACGCGCCGATTGGTCAGTCGTCCAACATCATCTTGGGCGGCGATTGGTCGTGCCGAACCCCGTCCAACAATAAACATACGTGCCGTATTTATTCCATGTTGGGACATGTGTACACCAACCCGCTGCGCCATATCCAACGACAACGCGCGTGCCGCCCCCATATCACGCATTGCATCGGTATAACCTGCAATTTCCACAAATGTCGCGTCGTATTTCTTTAATATCTTGGCAATCGTTTTCAGCGTGTCATCGCCTGTATCTGATATGTCGGCGACATTCAGTTCCATAATCGCATCACGAACCAGAATAACCACCACATCTGTGCCTGCACGTTGAACTGAAATCCCAGGTTTGCGCAACGCATCATACAGCGCATATTCCAGTGTCATCATATACTGTGTTGCAATCGCATTATCGTTTGTTGCCCTGTCCCCATAATCCATTGCGTCGGACGATTTGACCGCATCATTAACCAATCGGCCCCCCGCACCCAGATAAACCGGCCGCTTTGCAACGCGCGACATTTCGGTCATATCTGTGAAACTGGCCCCGTTCAGGTACTTTGCCCATGTGGCACGATTTGGACTGGTGTACGGCATACATGCGCCCATCGCGCACACCAATAATGCCAAAGAAATATTTCGTGTCCAATGCATTTATTCGATTATAAAAGAAACTTGATTTGTATCAGATTCAAAACAGTTTTCTGTTATTCCTGCCTCGAACCCATTGACTAAAATCGCGCTGGCCCACTTTGGTTTGGCGGTTGCAAAGAAATCACATTCGCCTGCCGTCAAATCGACCAAGTTAATTGAAAACGATTGTCCGTCTGCGCTGGCGACCACTGACCATTCATCGCCCCCCATCGGTGCGGCATCTGATTCTAATGCACCCGCTTTTATCAGATAGTCGACCGACACACCTTCGTACGTGCCACGCATTTCCATCAACAGTTTTGTGTCCTGTGCGATTTGTTCCAGTTCTGCGTCTGCAATAGTGCGCGTCTGATTTGCGCGTATCATATTGTACACCCCAACCGCAGACACCGTCATAATACCTGCGATTGCCATAACCCCAATAACTTCTATCAAAGACCGTCCAGATTCTGTTCTCATCCTATTTCACCCCAACTATTTCTGCGTTTTCAAACAAACTCATCGCGCTGGCGACCAATGGGTCTGCTTCTACTTCTTCTTGTTTTTGTTCACTCATCGTATGGACGTTCAATGTTTCCATCACGCGTTCCAATGCCCACGTATGTCCCGTCTTGTCCATCAGCCACGATGCCAATTTATGTGCAAAATCCCCATCGCCCTTGCGGTCAAAGTACTTGATTCTGCCGTCTGCAAATTCTGCCACTTCGATATTACTGCTGTAATAAGAATATAATAATATTTCCTTGGATTCTTGCAGTGCGCTGGCTAATTCAATTGCCGATGTTATTTTCTTGGCCTGTGGTTTATCTGTTGCGGCGGTGTTGTTGCTGTCGCCTGTCGGCTGGGCCATACGGTCTGCCAAAATATTTTTTACATCACGCATACGATTTGCAGATTCTTGTTGTTTTAACAGTTCTGGTACCGACGGCATATCTGCAATATGCATCATACGAATAATCAGCATATCAAAACATTGTTTTTGATTTCCGGCCGCCTGCATCTCTGGCACCGCCGCCACCATTACCTGCCAAATGCGCGACAGTGTATTCAGCGACACACGATTGTTCAAATCTTGCATCTGTTCGCGTTGATCAACGGTGTATGGCGAATTTAATACATCCCCCGCATGCAATGCCGGATGCATACGCGTTGCCCAGTGTGTCCATTCCATCATATCGGTCAACAGCATCGCCAAATCCGCCCCGTTGTTATAGATTTCGTCAACCTTGGCCAGTGCTGCCGCCGTATTGCCCGACAACAATGTTTTCATCAGGTCAACCACCACACCGCGGTCTGCACGTTTCAGCATATCCAAAACCGCCGTCGCATCAACGTGTCCGCCGGTCTGTGCGATTGCTTGGTCCAACAACGATAAACCATCACGCACCGATCCGTCGGCCGCGCGTGCTAACAGGTCGTTTGCCTCGTCCGTCAGTTCGATTTTTTCCTGCTCTGCAATCCATGCAAAATGTTTTTTCAGCGTTTCGACCGGCACGCGCACCAGATCAAATCGTTGACAGCGTGATAAAATTGTAACCGGCACCTTGCGAATTTCGGTTGTTGCCAGAATAAAGATAACATGTGCAGGTGGTTCTTCCAGTGTCTTTAACAATGCGTTAAACGCCGATACAGACAGCATATGAACTTCGTCGATGATATAAACCTTGTACCGTCCGTTTGTTGGTCTGTACTGTGCCGCGTCCAGAATGTCGCGCATATTGTCAACGCCTGTATGTGATGCCGCGTCAATTTCCATAACGTCAATATGCTGACCGGCGGCAATCGCACGACAGTTTTCGCACGTTCCGCATGGATTTGGTGTTGCGCGATCACTGGACAGACAGTTTAATGCCTTGGCCAAAATACGTGCCGTACTGGTTTTACCGGTCCCGCGAATACCTGTAAAGATATACGCGTGTGCAATTCGCGACGTATTAATCGCCGTTGTCAGTGTCTTGACCAGAACGTCTTGCCCGATAAGTGATTTGAAATCTTGGCTGCGATATTTTCGCGCTAAAACAGTATAATTATTATTTTCCATCGATAAAAAACTTCCTTTTGCCCCAGCATAGCAAAACAAGACCGAATTTCAACAAATAAAAACGCGCCATTTGGCGCGAAAAAGTAATTATTTCAGATTGGTAATAAAATCTGGAAAACCTGTATCTTCGTCTTCGCCAGATTCCTGTGATTCTGCGGCGGCCTGTTCGGCAGCTGCTTTTTCTGCGGCGGCTTTTTCTTTTGGATCGCGCGTTGAATCAATCTTGCCCTGTTCAGTGTTTACCATACGGCCATAGTGTTCTGCCGCCTGCAACAGGCGTTCGCGTTCAATTTCGTCGGCCGTCTGACGTGCTTGGTCGATATATTGTTTTCTTTTCTGCCGCCATTTATGGCACCGTTGAATCATCTGTCCGACATTGGATTGATTTTTTCTATTTTGCATATCTTTTCTTTTTAACAGGAAATAAACCTACTTAACAGCGACCTTGTTTTTCTTTTATTTGTTCTCCTTGTCGCTATTAAACTCAACACACACGATATTAAAACAACTTAAAACTGATTGCAATATTTTTTTTCTATTGCTATGCTGTCCTGCGTAGGAGGGGGCATTCCTTGCATCAAGAACGCGGAAATTTTCTACTACAGGCCCTGCTGGCGTTGGGGCTGATTTTTGCGTTTATTCCATTTTTGGCGCGCCAGATGGCGGCCCGTACCGCAGACACACGTATGTTTACCACCACGCGCCAGATTGATACTGCACAAACAGCCGCGCGTATTTTTATTCGCGAAAACGCAACCAGTATTCCATATGATACGACGGTAATTGCCGGTAATGAATTTGCAGATATTTTAGAACCCTACGGATTACCACTGGGGTTTGTTCCGCGCACCGCACTGGGACAGGATATTGCGCTGATTATTCACAAGACACCTGTTTCTGTGTCTGCATATCTTGAATTGACGGGTGGTGATTTAAATACATTGTCGCGTGCAGAATTGGCGCGTCGTGTTGGTTTTTATGCGGCCCCAACTGCAGATGCGATTCAGGTTGGTATTGAATTGTCTGACATTTATTCTGATGTTGTGCGTCGCAATGAACCCAATTTGGACAACAGTGGCTTTTTGGCTGACTTGGATATGGGTGGTTTTGTTTTTAATAACGCAGTAAATGTATTTACTGTATCTGGCACATTTGACACCGCCCAGTTTGACACCCTGACCATATCAGGTATCGAAGGTGGAAAAAAACAGCGCAATAAGATACAGCAGGTCATTGCCGACAAGGCGGTATTTCAAAGCAAGACCGGTGAATCCGCATTGACATTAAGCAAGGGTACACTTTACGCCAACAGTGTCAGTACAAAAACAATATCGATGTTCGGTGATACAGGTAATTTGTATGTTGCAGATGCGTCTGTGTATGATTTGTCTATGACGGCCGGTCGTACGGCTTTTACGGGTCCGTCTGCGTGGAATATTCGCGGCAATGTTGTGTCTAATTACATCAATTTCAGTGTTGAGCGTCTGGATATATCGTCTTATCTAAACACAACACGTGGCCAAGACGTGTTTATTGATGCGGATACTTTGACGTATAATACCAAATCGGGGATAGAGGTGGGAACCCTGTACACATCCAACATCACCGTTCGTGATCAGACATCCAATGCACTGTCCAATGGCGCATCTGGTGCGGTTATATTGGATGTTCGGCCCGCAGGCACAACGTTGTTGCCAGATGTTTTATTGTCATCAATAAACAATGATACGTTTGCGATTATCGACACGCCGTCCGCCGACGATGGTGATACTGTTGATTGCAAAACAATAATCACAGAATACGAAGGTGTGTATAACAAGTCGTCGTTGGCCCAGTACTTGATTTGCCAATATGTTTTCTGGCAGCGTCTGGAACAAAGAATTGACATCAAACAGTGTTTAATGGCAGGTGGCAGTGATTGTATTAAATAAACATTTTTTCAATAATTCTGCGCGCGGTGCCAGTATTGTCGAAGTATTATTGGCCATGGCGATTGTCGCGATGGCAACGCCATTTGTATACAGTCAAATTGCCCGCACCAGTCATACATTGCATGATATTGCGGTTGCCCGTCGCATTATGTCAACGCGCGACAGTGTGTTGAATTTTGTCCGTATGAATCAAGACAAATGGCCCGATGCGGCACAAATTCGTCTGGATGAATCTGAATTGGCATCAATATCGCCGGACGCGTCCGCCGGCTTGGTTGATAAGTATGCAGTAAACGGCGCGGTTATCACAGATGTATATTTGGCGTTCGAAACGCCTGATGATGATTTGCGTACAAACAAAATCGCGCGCCACATTGGTGGTGATGCGGCGGTTGTGGATGACGATGGTATTGCGTATGGTAATACGTGGGCGGTTGCGGCGCCTGATTTCTTGTCTGGCGATTTGATTTACAGAATATCACGTGATGTTGCCGGCACAGACACGTCCCAGTATTTGCATCGTGGCACATCTGGCGAAGATAATTTAAACGTCATGGGGCGCGATTTAGATATGGCACATCATCATGTCTATAATGTTTCTGGGGTGGCTGCATCATCTGCCCAGATAAAAAATGGCAACGCCTTGTTTGTCGATGCCAAAGATATTACTGCAACCACCGCGTATTTTTCATCTGGGGCAAATATCAGTGGTTCCGACGTATCGTTGGGGGCGGTACGTGTGTCGGGTGATATGTCTGGGTTTAAAAACATCTATGCAGACAATGTAAATGGTCATGGCTATACAACCACCGGCCGAATAATTACCGATCGCGCGACTATAACTAATTCAATCAATGTTGCGAATGACATGATAATAAAATCAGACACCAGTCGCACCATCAGCGACTTTACCGGCATATCAGTCAGTTCTGTTGCTGTTCCATTTGTCTCGGCCGAAGAAATGATTTTCCATGACAACTTTGGTCTGACAATATCTGGTGAATTATTGATGTCAACAACATCGCCGCTAAAGATTGGCAACTGGGTATTTCCGTCCACAACCCCGCCCCAGTTTTCATCATTTACACTGTCGCGTGCGACGCGCCCCTCAATGCCATCACGTGGCGAATTTGGGCCATTGCTGCGCACCGGCTGGCAGGACACAATACAAACAACAATATCGACAATAAACTAAATGAAGACCTGTAAACATATTTTTTCTGGCAAGAATAATTCACGTGGCAGTATGCTGGTTGAATTGCTGTTAAGTGTTGCGCTGGCCGCGGTTATAATACCGTTTGTTTTTCAATATCAACAAGATGCCGTTGTTCGCGCCCAGAATATTGCAATAACCAACCAAATGGCGGAAATTCAGGTTGCGCTGGAACGATACATTGTTGCAAATCGTGCCGAATTGTTGCGCACTGTTGGCAAGAATATAACCCGCGTTAATGTCGCAGATTTGGCGACGTTCGGTGTTCCTGAATCTGTTTTGTCCGCCGGTGATGATGTGTATCAGTTGCGCGTTGTTAAATCCAGCGACGTTAATGGCCATGCCACATTGCAGGGTGTGGTTGTTCGTGTGTCTGATGACATTACGCCATTGCGTACACGCGAAATTGTAAATCTGTCTGGTGGTTCTATGGGATTTGTTGACGGCAAACACGCCTATGGCACATTTGGTACGTGGCATACCGACAGTGTTGATCTAGGGGTCGACATTGAAAATGGTATTGTTGAAACAACGTCTGTAAATCGTGATAATGCGCTGTATCTGTGGCGCGTGCCATCGGAAAAACCAGACGATTCTAAAATGATGTCTGCATTGAACTTGGGCGGACACGATATCGTCAATGCAAAATTTTTCAATGCAGATTATGCTGAATTTGGCCAAGGATTAACCCTGTCGCGTGGTGTTGCCAACAATCTAATCTTTCAAAATCGTGCAACGCTGGATTATGATTTTGTTGCACGTGCATCCACTGTATCTGGTATGTTGTCATCTGATGCCAAGAATATTGATATTTCGGGGAATCTGTCATTTGCAGATGTGGCCAAGTTAACGTCTTTGACGGCCGAAAATTTATGGGTGTCGAACCTGACATTGGGTGATATTTCGGTCAGTTCGTCGGATGATTTTGCCCTGTTAAAGATAAATCGTTCACTGGATATGACATCTGGCCGTATTGATGCGATGTTTGTCAGTGTTGGATTTGCCGGATCTATGACACCGCGATTGGTTGTCTATGACCGTATCGAAGATTCGATAAATTCCGAATACTATTGGGACGTTGGGTCTAAAAGTGCGAATTTGTCAGATGCCACATTCGTAGAATTGAACCGTATGGCGGCCTTGGCCACGCGTTATGACGGCGATTCTGCGACATATTCTGGCCAGATTTTTGGGGGCGTTGCGGCGAATCAGAATGCCACCGTTGCAGACTATATGAATGCAATCACAGAAATCCAGAAACGCGTACGCGCCAAATATCATCAGTTGAATTTACAATAATTTGTGGTATAAGTATAATTATGAAGATTAAATGTGATTTTTGCAAAACCGAATATAACACAGACGATGTGTCTGTGGGGCCTGTCCAGTGTGCAATTTGTGGCAATACGTGGCGTGTTGCGCCACCCCCGCGCAAGAATACGTGGTTGATGTTCTTTGCGTCCTTGTGCGCATTGCTGTCGGCGATAATATTTGCGATTGCGGTCATCACGCATCATCAGGCCACAACCGCCACACGTGGTCCATTGGTTGCGGCGGTGTCTGCTGTTGATACAACGACCGATGAAAATGGCGCAACCCACATTGTGGTCAGTGGCACAATCACAAACGTATCTGATGAAATTTACGGTATGCCTGATTTGATAATCGTGTCAACCGATGACGACGGTCGTGTCTTGGCCCAGCAAAAGTTTATGCCGTCTGCGACATTGTTGGATTCTGGTGCATCTGTTGAATTTAAGCACATTTTGTCGCCCCAGCCGGCGGGTGTTAAAAAGATTTCTGCCCATCTGGCAGAATTTCAGGTTCCATCAGGGGAAAAAGAATGAAGCGAATAATTTTTGCACTTTGTGGAATTTTTGCACTGACATCGGCCGTTGCTGCCGATGCCCCCGCGCCCCGCGTCAGTATTTTTTCAACCAGCACCGACTGGCAGGCGGTAACCGGTCGCACACTAAACGAATACAGTGGCAAATTTATATCAGATAAACGTTTGGTTGGTCGCGGTTTGGTATTGTATTATCTGGACGGTTTTCCATGCTATGGACTGGGGTTTGGCGTTCGTGTCTGGATTGGCCCTGATGGCAAATCTGACAATGATTTGGCGATTGCCTGTGTGGCGGCACCGACTGAAATAAAGTTTGCATATCGCAACGCCACCCGCGACGCAGATCAGGCGACGACAACCGGTATTTTAACCTGTCCTGTATCGGATGATGGACGTGAATTAACGATTAAATTATCTGACTGTACCGTTGGACCCGATTGGGATGATTACAAGTAAAGGTATTATTTTTCTATCATGACACAAACACGTGAATTTATTGTTGCAGATACTGATGAGATTGTCCGTCTGGACAGGTTTTTGGCATCCAAAATGCCCGAATTTTCACGCAGCGAGATTCAGCGTTTCGAAACC
Organism: Alphaproteobacteria bacterium; assembly: GCA_017451625.1. Lineage (GTDB taxonomy): Bacteria > Pseudomonadota > Alphaproteobacteria > Rs-D84 > Rs-D84 > Enterousia. The sequence continues at coordinate 6,696 of JAFTNY010000001.1, read as the reverse complement.
ACACGTGCCGATGGCGCGCCGGTAAAAATGTCTGAAAAAATTCGCATTGGCGATGCGTTTGTTGTTCGTATTCCAGATGCCCAAACCGACGTTGCGACCGAAAACATATCGTCTGATTTTGATTTGGAAATCCTGTTCGAAGACGATGATATTATCGTTGTGAACAAGCCACGTGGGGTTGTAATGTACCCATCCGCAGGCAATAAAACCGGCACCTTGGTCCAGAATATTTTGGCGCACACACATCTGTCTGCATTGGGGGGCCAAACACGCCCGGGGGTTGTGCATCGTCTGGACAAGGACACCAGTGGTGTTATGGTTTTTGCGAAATCTGATGCGGCGTTCCGCGGCTTGGTCAAGATTTTTTCTGAACACGATTTAACACGAAAATATATCGCCTTTGTCTGGGGAATCCCAAATTGGGAAGAGGCCGAAATCACCGGCAACATTGCGCGTTCATCCCGCAATCGCCAGAAAATGACCATGGTCAAGACCGGCGGCAAACCGTCCCACACCGATGTCGCGGTTGTAAATGCGTGGTCGCGTGCGGGTGTGTCCCAAATGCGTTGCACGCTGTTTACTGGGCGCACGCACCAAATTCGCGTTCATTTGTCGGCACATGGATTTCCTGTGTTGTGTGATCCATTGTATGGTCGCGGTGCATCACGTCTGGGGTCTGTTCGCGACCAAGATTTGTTGGATTTTCTGCGCACCCACGACGGCCAGATGTTGCACGCCGAAGTGTTAGAGTTTGCGCACCCCACAACCGGCGAACAAATGCGCTTTAAAACGCGTCTGCCTGACGACATGTTGGAATTAAAATATTTGCTTGAAAATATCTAATTTTCCCTTTCCTAACGCCGCTTTTTATGCTAGAATAAAGTAATAAAATATGGAGTTAGGGGATGTCTTTTCTCAAAAACACAGTCAGTTTATTCGCATTGTTCAGCGTGATTCCTGCGGCATACGCGGTTACCGCGCGCCCCAGTGTTCTGAACGCAACGACGGCGCGTCGCATGCCAACGATGTCGGCATACATTACTGGTGCAACCGGTGGTGCCACTTCAACGACGACAACAACTGCGTCGTCTTTGTTGGCAAATGCCGAATGCATTGATGCCTATACCCAGTGTATCAAGGGTGGCGATGCCTGTGGTGCAAATTTCGAAGAATGCACGACCAAGGTTCTGTTTCACGCCAAAATGCCCCAGTGTTTAAGTACATTGGCCCAATGTTCATCGGCCGGCGTGTCCAGTTTGTTTGGTACATCGACTGTGTCGGCATTGTCTAACGTTGCAACGAAAAATTCATACGGCGAAATCACAGATTACACATACCCCACAGACGGCAGTGTCTTGGGCCAGATGATTTCTGCCGCGGCGATTGAAAACAAATACGACACATCGTCCTGTGTTCGTCGTTATTCATCATGTTTGCGCAAAGACAGTGTTTGCGGCGCAGACTTTGAATTGTGTACAACAAATTCTGAATTTAAAAAGCAGCGCGTATTCTGTGATTCCACATTGGCCCGCTGCCAAAGCGAAGGTTTAATTGAACTGTTCGGCACCGCGTCAACAACGGCAACGCCATCCGCGTCCAGCCGTATTGGCGAAATGATTGCCGAAGGGGCGGCCCTTGCCGCGGTAAATGCGGTTTCAACCTGCTACAAGGTGGTTGACCAATGTATTTTGAATGCATGTACTGCAAATCCGTACAAGTGCTATGAAAATGCGACTGCTGAAACGGTAAACATTGTTGATGCCATTACAAACGGCACAGATATTACCGCGGTTGCCGATGCAACGGCGATTATCAGCAAATCGAACATTTCGTCCTATATCAAAAATTCTTGTTTGGATACGGTTGGCTCCAATAAATATTGCTATGCAACCTTTATCGGCGACGGTCAAATGCCAACATCGTCCCAACTGCGCGACGAAGACAACCAAGAAGAAGTCTATGATTTGGCGTATTCTGCCCGCATGAATTCAGGTATGCGTGCAAAAATCACCGATTTGGTTAACAAATTTGATACACGCGCCAAAGAAAAATGTGTTGATACAATCAAGGCGTGCGCAATGCGTGTCTGTGGTGGTGGCTCGGGTGCGGCCTGTTATTCTCAGGTATTTGGTGCATCTGACAAATCAATCAACAACGATTACACACGCAATGAAATCAAGACAGGGTGCGCATCTGTAATCAACACTGATGCAAATTGTAAATATGCCGCCCAGAATCCAAATGCGACCGGCACATATGCATATTCTTATATCGATGCAGATGCGTTCGATACACTGTTCCCAGAATATGATGACGGCGCAGAATCTGATCCAATCGGCGTTATTGCATCGTTAAATGCATCATTGGCGAATAATTACAGCGATGCCGCCATTGCCAAGATGAAAAAGCAGTGTCAATCTGTCGCAACCAGTTGTGTAAAGTCAATGTGTGGTTCGGATTATGTAAATTGCTATCGCAATCGTACAGACATCTATTCGTCTCTGACCAATTCTGGCGACACAGCGTTTGATAAATCCATGAACAAGGTTGGTGGTGTTCTGGATTACACAATCGTATTGGGATTGTGTGTTGATACGGTTAAAAACGCAGATGTGTGTTCTGAACACTTGGCGATTGAAACAAACAAACTGAAAATCGCAAATAATTCATCGGCATCATCTTGGGGGACTGGTTCTGTCCGTTCTGACTGGATTGATGCAGGTGGCACATCTGATATGGAATTGTCCATGGAACAGGTTCAGGCCGTCGATGAAAACGGAAACGACCTGTGCACAAATGCCAAGGGCGACCAAGGCGTGTGCTATACCGTTGATGCGTCTGGCGCAGTGTATGACCAACCGGTCAAGATTTCATATGCAACATACATTGAAACACAGGCGGCCAGCACATTGTTCAAAGACTTGATTTACGATTTGGAAATCGAAGCGCAGGCTAAATACAATGCCAAATTGACCCAGCAACAGAATATGTGTATGTCGTCCAACGCCGGTGGCATTTTGGGCAACAAAGATATGGGTTCTACATTTATGTGGGCAAAACTGCGTTCGAACAAGGTCCCAACAAACTACAGTGTGGCCGGTTTGAAACCAAATCAATTCGTGGCCAGCAACGACCTGTACGGTTCGTTCTGTCGTGTACGCGTGTCATTGCATTCTGATGACAAGCGCATCCAAGACGCGATTAACAATGGCGCAGATTGGGCGGTTGCATACTTTGCGGCCGGTGACGCGTTCACATGTGGTTCATGGATTTCAAATGATAAGTTGGAAGAATTGGCCAACGCGGCCGGCGCAGATGCACGTGCCGATGCCAAGGCATCCCAGCCCAAGATTAAGGGTTGGATGACCGCACTGGGTGCATTGGGCGGTGGTGCCGGTGGCGCATATATGGGCGCAGGCATCCAAAAGGGCGATGTATTCAGCGGTCTGACCGGTATCGGCAAGGATTCTAAAAAGGCGTCCACAATGACGGCAGAACGTTGCACCAGTTTGGCATCTGCATATACCTACGAATCCAACGGTCAAAATGCACAATTCTATGGCAACAGTTTGATTACTGCCGTAGAAAACATGGATTCTGGCAAGACTGCAACGGCAAATATTGCATCTGCGCGCGAAGCAATCAATGCCGCCGCCCAGACAACGATCGAATGTCCAAAGGTGGAATCGAGAAACGAGAAAGGCAATGTTGTTATGATTTGTCAGTCTGATTGGAACGAAAGTGCGGCCAAATCCGAAGCAAAAAACAAAGCCAACAAAGAAATTGAAAAACTGGCAAATGTCTGCAGACAGTTGGTTGAAAATGGTGATACAACCACCACAGATAAAAAGGGCTTAAGCACAGGCGCAGCCGCAGGCATCGGTGCCGGTGTTGGTGCGATTGCTGGTGGTATACTGGGGTACACAATCACCGACAGTATCCAACAGGCAAATCTGGATTCGGCCGAACGTGCAGCAATCGACGAATTTATGAACAACGTCGGTTCGAAAATCCGTTGCTTTATCGGTGGCGACGAAGTCGGCACATACGGCGATGTGATTTCAACCAGCATGGAATAATCTGTTAGTCCAAATAAAATCCCGCCACCGGCGGGATTTTTTATTGCCCAAACATCGTCATACCGGCGCAGGCCGGCATCCACTGTTTTATGTATTTCTTTTTTAAAGTTCCCCTCCTATGGAGGGGTGCCCGCAGGGCGGGGTGGTCCTTTGTTTTTTTTATCATTATGTGTCCAACTTTATCACTTGCAAAAAATCGCTGTACGCGGTAAAATGTATGGCGTACAAGATAAAAATAACTGCTGAATCCAATGGGACGATTGTCTTCGGCATAATATTCAAAAATTTAATCCCAGATTTCTGCATTTTTTATCTCCCACTTTGTGCCGAATCTAAACGTCGGTTTGGTTTTGGCTGTATTTGTGGGAACGTGTGATGCATTGGCAGAAACGCCAGGGGTGCCCGAATTAATACCGTTGGGCAGTTGTGCTGATATTATGAGTGGTGGCAGTTATGCGGGGGATGCATACCATATATGCGGTGCGATTGCAGGGATGATGGGAACGTATGATACTGGGTATGTCTGTACTAAATATGGTTACTATTCTGGTGTATGCAGTTCTTTTGCGTCCCAAGGTTTTGGAATGCCGGCGGTGGTGCCTTTAAATGATGTTAGTGCCGCACCTGTATTGGTTTGTATGGATGATGATATGGCCGGCTATCAGGACGAGTTGGGTCTTTGTGATATGATAATGCAGCGTACGCTAATGGGAAACGAAGTTCTAAAAATCAGTTCCCAATACTATTCGTGGAATACATCATATACAATAACAAATTATCGAAAATTTGTATGTGAATATGACGAAATCTGTTGGGATGACAAACAAGATTGGACTGCATACACTACTGGCGTACAAAGAAGGCAAATCAGTCGTGTTTGCCAAGACGATGGCACGTGCAGCAGCGGTACCTCATATTATCGTTGTGCGTCTGGATATTATGGTGGAACCGCCAATGGTTCAACGTCGGTTCCGACATGTTATTCGTGTGCCGAAAAAACAGGGCTGGCAAATGCCATGACATCGCCGGTCGGTGGTGCAACCAAGATTACCCAGTGTTATCAACCTGTCGGTACGTATGTGGATGCTGTTGGTACTTACGAGCGTACTGCAAATTGTTTTTATACAGAAGACCCAGACGACAGACTCGAATTGTATTATAATCCTTGTTCTGAATTAATTGCCAAATCTTGTTGGGTTAGCAATACAAGCCAAGCCGTATATAACGCGTCGGCCTCTGGTACTGTATTCACGTTTAAGTGTTCCGGCGATCCGGATAATCTTAAGGGGTGGCTCTGCACCAAAGACTGATATGACATGATGTCAGTATGTTGTGGAATATACGCCCATTGTCGTGCGTGTGTAATTAGTATATATTTTGGTATATGAAAAAATTTATACCAATATTCTGTTTATTTGTTGCAATGCCGACGCTGGCGGACGCGTCGGTGTTGCGTGGACTGCAGTTTGGTGTGGGGGTATCTGGAACCACCGGTATGAACGTGGTCGCAGGATATCATAATCCAAGCTTCGAATCGTATTGGTTGCGTCATTTTGGTGTGCGAATCGATGTCGCCGGCACAGATGCGTTAAAGTCTGCCATCGATTCCGCCATCGATTCCTTTATGGGGGATGGGGTTGATGTTGGCGACGGCGTGCGAATCGATGACGGTTCGCTGGATTCGTGGCATGGGGCGATGTTGCTGGACTTTTATCCAATGGCGGGCGCATGGCGAATCAGTGGCGGCTATGCGTGGGCTGGGGCGGATTTAACATCTGCAATCTATGGTACGGTTGCAAATGCACCGTCTGATCGATTCTATTTTTATCTGGCCGGCGATCATTATTACTATAACGGGAATAATTTTAATGGTTCTGCAAACATAAATTGGGATTTTCATGGGCCGTACATCGGAACAGGTTGGGATATTGGCTTGTTTTGCGGCTTTTCTTTGTTTGTGGACCTTGGGGTTATATTTACGTCGCGCCCCGCACACCTGACACTGGATATACCAAACCAACAATTATATATATATAATACAGAATCCCAAACTTGGTCGCCGGTTTCAATTCCCCAACTGGAATCGGATGTTGCCTCGGCCCAGCGCGATGCGAATCGTGATTTATCTGATTTTCGGCTGTTCCCTATGGTAAAAGTGGGCTTTGCATACCGGTTTTGATGCCTTTGGGTACGATTCGATTCCAAATCCGAATCAAAAAAACACTAAAACCGAATCAGAAAAACGGCCGCTAAAATAAAAAATGAAAATTTTTTTCGGACAAAAAACGGCGGATTTCTGGCAAAAAATCCTGATTTAGAAATTTTCTCAAAATTATTTTCGAAATTCCGCTTGACTTTTCGAAAGTTTGAGCAAATAATATGCGGGCTTTCAAGTTGAGACAACAAAACAAAAAGAAACTCAACCCCTGAAATTCTGCGGTTTACGGAACGAACGGTATGAAAAGGGTTCTTGTAAAACACGCAAACATTGTGAATAAAAGCAGCTCATCAAAAATTCAAGAAGGGATGTGCAGACAGTTGAATTTGGAATATCCAAACTTTGACTAAGTCAAATGTGCATATCCTAGACAGGTAGTAGGTTTACATATTAAACCTC
>JAFTNY010000015.1 GCA_017451625.1 Alphaproteobacteria bacterium | reverse complement strand
CGTGTGTCTGTGATTATGATGTCGCCGTCTGTTGTATAGTTTTGGCCGTTTTTATTCAGATATTCAATCAAGGCAGAATTGTTCGGTGCCACATTGTCGGATTGTGGTGCGGTGTCGATGTTGGGACCATCAAAGTTTATTTCTGTGAAAGTTTGGTTAAATTGATCCATGGCATCTGGGGTGATGTCATCTGATGTGGTTATGTCAAAATCTGCGGGTACAGGCAATGTGTCTGGCGTATCTGCGGTGTATTCGGGTGTGGGTGCGGCGGTGATGGGGGTGATGGTTGGACTGTTGAATGCGGATGTTTGGATGCGGCCCAGATTATTGCGTCCGCGAATAAATGCGTCGCGCAGTTCGGCCGGAATATCTGGGGGCAGGTCGGTTGTGTCGTCGGTTGGCAGTGATGGGGTTTCTGATTCTGGGGCGGGTTGCGGATTGGATGTTGCGGCCGGTGGCGTGGGGCGCAGAAAACTAGGAATCTTGATTTTTGGCAGTGTGATTGTTATCAGGGGCTTTTTATTGCGCACAATCAGTGTGGCGGTGGCAATATACAGCGGTAATGCCGCCAATATCAGCAGGCCAAATACAAAACCTGCAAAACCGCGTAATTGGGCGCGCGCCAGTTTGTGCCACTGGGCCATGTTTAACATGTCGAAATTAAACAAGAAATATAATATTGCCCACATTGTACACAGATAGCAGACCGTCCATATGACGGCATATTTGTGGGTCTTGAAAAGTTCAATTATCTTGGTCATCTTTGTATTTATTATAGACAATAAAAACGGTTTGTCAATCTTTGTAGTAAGAGAAAAATCTCTAAAAAATGCTTTTTTTAGTGCCGGTTTTGTGGCATAATACAAGGGATAACATTAGGGGGAGTTTTTAATGCCTGTATTTTTTAGATTGTTGGGTGGATCGGTTGTGTCGCTGGGGCTGTGTGCGATGATGTGTGCGGCAAATGCGGCGACGGGGCGTGATGCATATGATAATGTGCGGACAACGTCTGTGGGGGCGACGGCTGGTGCGCGTATGCCCAGTATGCCGATTTTGCCAATTAATTCGGTCGGTAATATTTCAATAGATGTGCCTGTGAACGGTGGTGTCCCCCAGCCGGAACAGCCAAAACCAAACCCAGAACCGGAACCTGAACCAGAACCGGAACCAACACCAGAATGTCCAGATGGTGGGGTGAAAAATTCAGACTATACAGTTGAAAATTGTATGAATGATGTTTTGCGCTGTGTGAACAATGGCGCGTTGCCAAATGGGCTGAATGATTTGTTTAATGAAGATTTGCGCAATGCAATCGTTAATGGAATGGGACTGTGTTCGATACAGGTTGAAAAGTGCGTGTCGGATGTGCGTCGCGATTGTGCAAATGTGTATCGTTCGGCGGCCGATGTATGGATTGACTTTAATTCGCGCAAGGTGCAACCGGAATATTACAGTTTTGTTCTGCGCAAGACGGGGTTGACACCAAATCAGGCCGAAAATACATGCTGGCTGTTGGATAAAAATACGTATGGTTCATCGTTTAATGCGGTGGCCAATGATGGACGAACAACCGCAGAATATAATCAGCAGGTTGGGGCATATAATAGCCAGCAGGGCAATGTGCTGGTAAAAACAAATCCCCAAGGTGTTCAGGTGAACGATAATAACTTAGGTGTTGATGGTCAGCGTGGACACTATGCGCGTTGGGATGCGACGACGGCGACATGCTATCTGCGGGTGGCAGCATATAACAAAGATAAACATATTTCAAACAGTTGGTTGTTTGGTGCGTTGGGTGATGACCAGCCGGCCGAAGTATGGCGCGCCGCAGGTGATACATTCAGTTGTAATAAAGACCTGTTTGGTTTCTCTTTGATGAACGATACCAGTACAGTTGCGGTTGTTGGTATTGGTGGTGGAACCGTTGTTGGGGCCGGTGTTGGTGCCATCGCCGGACATGGGAAACGTGAATTTGACTGTACGCGCGACAGTCATCTGAAACAGTTGACCGAAAGTTTGAATCAGGGGCGCAAGATTGGTGTCTTGAATCAGTATTTGGACGCAGGCAGCAAATTATCAACCACAGGTGGACAGATTACAACCGCACAGTGCGAAGATATCTTGAATCTGTATAATGTATATACTGAATACGATGTTGCGGTGTCGGAATGCGAAGGTATGGAATACTATACCGAAGATGTTTCAATCAAGATTAAGGTTATTGTGCGTGATGGTATTACACTGGATGTGCCGGTCAAGAATGGCGCGGTGGACGAAGTGGAATTAAATCGTCAGTTGGTGGCACAGGGTGTTGATGACGGTCAAATTGCCGCCGTTGCAGAAGAAGTGCGCAGTCAGGTCGCAGATAAATTGGCGGCGGTAAACAGTGGTAAGTGCAAGTTCAAGCCGCTGAATCTGGCGAAGATGTCGGGAACAGGTATTTATTGTTCGTCCCAGTCGGGATGTCTGGAGCCACAGGATGTTCGTCGCGATATTGATACGTTGGGCGATATATTTGCGGATGTGTCTATCTTGAACGGTGAAAAGTCCAATATGGGCAAGAGTATTGCAACCGGTGCCGCCATTGGTGCAGGTACAGGTGGTTTGGCGACAGCGATTACTGCATTTGTTGAACGCAATAATATTAACTGTCGCGTGGGTGATGGTTTGGCGCAGGTTGGTTTTGGTAAATCACATTCGATTGGCAGTTTGAAAGATTTCTATGTGAAATGGAATTTGCGTTTACCAGACGTGGTCGCGCCAACGGCAACGATTTCAGATTGCACATCGTGGAAGAATACATGTGCCACGTTTACAGATCTGGAACAGTGCAAGGCCGCGCAGTTTAATTATAAGCCGGCAGGTGCCGCGACAACAACGTTGGTTCGTTCGGCCTGTACAGTGTCGGGCAGTGCCTGTATAGAAAATTTCCCTGTGGCAAAGTCGTATGGGGCATGTGCAGAATAAAAAATCCCGCCAGATGGCGGGATTTTTTATTAGTTGTTAGTGGTGGAAGCCCACTTCGTGGGACAATAATATAATTGCTTATTCGTCATACCGGCGCAGGCCGGTATCCATTGTTTTTATGTATTCATAGTTTTTAATATTCAAGCGCAAGGAGCAGCCAGAACGCAATGGATCCCCGCCTGCGCGGGGATGACGACGGTGTTTAAGTTTTGTCTCTTTAATAAGTATCGTCATACCGGCCTGTGCGGGGATGACGACGATTTATACTTTTTATATCTTAAATATCGTTGAGGGAATGATGGAGTTTATTATGCCTAAAATCATACTTGCAAAAATGCGTTGAATGTGGCAGAATATATGGCGTACAAGATAAAAACAACTGCCGAATCCAATGGGACGATTGTTATCGGCAAAATATTCAAAAATTTAATCCCAGATTTCTGCATTTTTATTCTCCCACTTTGTGCCGAATCTAAACGTCGGTTTGTCTTTGGCGTTTGGATTGACAACAAATGTTTATGCCGCGATAAATTGTGAGGCAACGATGACGCCGGGGCTGTACGAAGGTGGCGGGCTGATGGTGTCGGATGACTATGCGTGTGTTGAAGGTACAACGTATTATTATAATGGGTATGGTGTGACAGAATGTCGTGCCTGTGATGGGGATTTTGAATTGGCTGAATTAGAGGCAGAGATTTCAGGTTGTGACTCTGTGATGTATATGGGATGTGTCGAGGGCTGCGCAAAGTGTGATGACTGTACGTCAGATACGTCTTGGTCGGCAGCGGGGACAGGTTATGAAAAGAAGGTCACGCGTACGTGTGATTGTGGGTACTGTGATGAATCAACGGCGTATCGATGTGCGGCAAATTATTATGGCAGTTCCGCAAATGGAACGTCGGGATGCACCAAGTGTCCGTCGTATAATGGGCTGGCTGGAACCAGTTCCGCTGGCAGTACGTCCGCATCGTCGTGCTGTATTTCATCTGGGGCGACATATTCTTTTTCGGATACCGCGGGCAGTGGGACGGCGAAACTGTCGTCAACATGTTGTGCCAGTTGATAACAAAAATCCCGCTGGTTGGCGGGATTTTTTTGTGGACAAATGGGAATGGTGTGCTATGGTTTTTGTACAAAAGCGGGGGCAGAGATTGTGTTTTATAACCTAAAAAGGGTTTTGTTATGAAAAAAATGATGTTTGCTGTTTTGTTGGCGTGTGTGTGTGGTGGCGCGGTTGCGTCTGATTATACATATACCGAAACAGAAACGATTACAACGTGGGAAAGTGTTAACTTTGCGTCGCCATCTTGTGATGGTGGATGTAATCGTCGTTATGCGTCCAGTCGTGATGTGCGTCCTGTTGCACGTCCTTGTGCGGCGCCTCGTGCCGCTGTGGCGGCCCAGCCGGTGCGTGTGAAAACACATACCGAGGTCATTGATCATTATCAGGTGTATCAGCCGATTACGGTCTATAAACCAATGGGTACAGAAATTCAGCGTCATGTTGTGCCGGCAAAGCCATGTAATAAATGTGGTATGTAGAGATGTGGCCCCGATGTGAATGTCGGGGTCTTTTTTGTTGCTAAAGTGTTTGACTTTTGTGCATTTGTAATATAAAATTACGCACGCGTACGGTAAAACCGGATGCGGCCGTTTGGCGAAAATGATAAACTAAGCTAAAAGGAAATATAGAATGATTGAAAAAAATTGGATGAGTTTGATTAAGCCTAAAAAGCTGACAATCAAAACTGATGAACATAATCCGAATATTGCGACATTGGTTGCAGAACCGTTGGAAAAAGGTTTCGGTTTGACACTGGGGACCGCGTTGCGTCGTGTTCTGTTGTCGTCTTTGCAGGGGTGCGCACCAATCTGTATCAAAATCGATGGTGTTCAGCATGAATTTTCCAGCATTTCGGGTGTACGCGAAGATGTGACTGATATTATCTTGAACTTGAAAGGGGTTTATTTCAAGGCGTTGAATGAAGGTCAGCACAAAGCAACTTTGAAAGTTAAGGGCCCAGCCGTTGTCACAGCAGGTATGATTGAAACAACAGGTGGTGTCGAAGTTATGAACAAAGATGCAGAAATTTGCACTTTGGACAAAGGCGCGAATTTGGATATGGAAATCACATTGGGTACAGGGCGTGGTTATGTGCCTGCGTCCCAGCATTCTGATGGTTTGCCATTGGGTGTGATTCCGGTTGATTCTATCTTTTCGCCAATTTTGAGTGTGGCCAGTGATGTTTTGCCAACACGTGTTGGTCAGTCAACAGACTATGACAAATTGGAATTGACGGTTAAAACAAATGGTTCTGTTGCACCAGAAGATGCAATTGCATTTGCAGCGCGTATTTTGACAGATCAGTTGGTTGTCTTTATTAACTTTGAAGACCCAGCACAAATCAATGCGCCAAGTGAAGATGAAAAAGCAAAAGATGCATTGCCATTTGATCCAAAATTGTTAAAGCATGTTGATGAATTGGAATTGTCGGTTCGTGCAAACAACTGCTTAAAGAACGACAAAATCAACTGGTTGGGTGAATTGGTACAAAAGACCGAAGCGGATATGTTGAAAACACCTAACTTTGGTCGCAAGTCTTTGAACGAAATCAAGGTCCAGTTGGAAGCAATGGGACTGGGGCTGGGGATGGAAGTTCCAGGGTGGCCACCAGAAAATATTGCGGAATTGGCCAAGAAGTACGAAGACCCCTACAAATAATAAATTAAATTCTGTGGGCTCTTGTTGTGTTGCGCCGTTTCTCATGTAGCGTCTGTACACTACGAAACGGCGAACACTTCCAATAACCGCACAGAATTTAATTTCTTGTGAGATTTTTGTGAAACGTTAAACGTTTCCAATAAGCTCATATCTTTTAATTTCTGCGCATGGCAAGGAGGGTGAGATGTTGTTGGAACTGTGAAACAACAACAATCGTCTCTCATAATTTAATTTCTTGCCCTGCAAGGGGCAGGGTAATAATTTCTTGCATTTTGTGGGGAATTATATAGAATAAAGCGAAATTTAATCCCACAGTTCTGGCAATGGTGTCAGGTTGTGGCGTCTCACATGAATCCCATCGTGGTGATGGGCAGAAACAAAAGGAGTAATCAGATGAGACACATGAAAGCAGGTCGTACATTCAATCGCGACACAAATGCACGCAAGGCCTTGTTTATTGGTTTGGCGAAAAACTTGATTGAAAAAGAACAGATTAAAACTACTTTGCCCAAGGCAAAAGATTTGCGCAGTGTTGTTGAAAAACTGATTACACGCGCCAAGGTTGATTCTGTTGCAAATCGTCGTTTGACAGCGTCTGAATTGGGCAACAGCAGCGCAGCAACAGTTAAAAAGTTGTTTGAAGTCTTAGGGCCACGCTATGCAACACGCAATGGTGGTTATACACGCGTTTTAAAGGCCGGTTTCCGTTATGGTGATGCGGCACCAATGGCGATTATTGAATTGGTTGATCGTGATGTAAATGCAAAGAAGGCAGCACCGGTTGCAGAACCTGTGGCAGAAGCAGCAACAGAAGAAGTTGCAAAATAATTGAAAATCCCGCCAAATGGCGGGATTTTTATTAGTTGCTATAATAGCAGTCATCGCTGTATGTGCCGGAACCGATGTCGTCGGAAAAACTGGTCCCAGCGGGTAGATAACATTCTGTTATGGATATGGCCCCAGGGCCCGCGGTTGTGCCGTATACGCCGCCTGATGATGGACAACGATAGCAGCCAGAAAAATTGTCGCCGTATCGTTCTGTGTATGAATATAATGCAGAGCCATAATAACCGGTGTCGCATTGTATGTAGCCAGCTAGCGCGAGTGATGAGCCGGTTGCGCCACAGACGCATGAATATGTTGTGTCGCCACATTTTGTTGAAATCTGTCTGGTAAATATGGTTTGTGGTTCGCCACCTTCGAATGCCGATACATAGACATAGCCGGCAGGGGCGGTTACATTGCCAGAACACCAGCTGCAGATGCTGTCGCAGGAACTGTCCGCGGTCTGTTGGTTAAAACAAGAGCTAATATAGCAGGTTGTTTGTTCCAAGTCGCTAAGGGCGGCAAGGGTATTTGTTGTGGCAAGCAATGTACCAGTTAGGATTATGTATTTTTTCATGTTCTATCTCCCTATTGTTTTTGCAAAAACAAAACCGTCAATTTTTGACGGTCAGGAGGTTCGAAACAATCCATTGAATTGTGTGTTTATTTTATGCAAATGTATGCATATTATTCACAGCCCTCCTGACCCACAGTCAGGAGTTTTTTTATTTTTCATCCATGGCATAAAAAATGCGTCGTATGACGCGTCGTTTTAGAACATGGACGCAATGGAACGGGTTTCGACACCCCATCATCAAAACACTTGATGACGTGCATATTATAACGAATTAAAAGTTGTCATGCAATATTTAGTTGGGGCAGGGCGGTAAATAAGAAACGCCCCACGAATGTGGGGCGGATGTGTTTATTTTTTTACGTTTGATGCGACGGTTTGTATGATGCCGCTTAAATCGCCACCGGTGGTGGATTGGCATGAACTGTTGTCCAGTTCGATTGTGACGCGGCGACATGGGGCAAATTGCAGATTGTAATTGTTTGTATAGTTGTGGGCCTTGCCAACGCATTGTTTGTAATCTGGATCTGTTTCTTTGCCAGATGGAATTGATGATACGCCACAATTGCAATAATCTTCGCCCATGCCGTTGGTGGCAATGTTCGCTGCGTCAAATGTATCTGGGCCGTTGTCGGTCAGGTATTTTTTGACGGCGTTTGCGCGTTTTTCTGACAGGGTTTGGTTTGTTTGTCTGCTGCCGGTACCATCGGTATAACCATTGATGGTCAGTTTACAGTTTTTGATTCCGTTGTCTGTCAGGTCTTTGATAAATTTGTCCAGTGCTGGTTTGGCTTCGTCGGATATGTCGGCCTTGCCCAGTTTGAACAGTGAATCCGCCGGTAATGTGATTACAATTGGTTCTGCATTCGGTTGTGGGTCAACTGGTTTTACAGGTACCGATTTTTTGACACACTTGCCTTCTTTGATTTCGTGTGTTTGTTCGTTGCATGTGCATGATTGCCCGTCGTTGGCGATTGTGAATCCGTCGATACATGTGCATGAACAATCTTGTTGTACAATCAGGTGGCTGCCATCAGTTGGGGTGCATTTTGCTGTGCATTGTTGGGTTTGTTTAATGCATTTCTTATTTTGTTCATCCCACAGCGGTGTGTCGCCTGTGCAGGTGCATTTTTCATCAACGATGCTTTGACCACCGATACAGGATTCGCATTCTTTGGTGTTTTTGTTATATTCTGCGTTGCCGGTGCATTTGCATTCTGGATGCTGGGTGCCGGTTGTGCCGTCTGGGCATTTTTCGGTTTGGACTGGAATCTTTTTTACATCTGATTCCAAATCTTGGAATATTTTTTGTTTCTTTTTGTCGAATTCGGCGATGATGTCATTGACTTTGTTTTTCTTGGTATCGCCAGAATTGATTGCCAAATTACCCACCAATGACCCCAGTGCGCCAACGCCGGCGGTAATTGCGCCAGATTTTAATTTGTCGGCACTGTCCGATTTTTGGGCGGCCCATGCAATCGCATCGGCACCGGTTGGATCCATAATTGCGCGGGCAAGGGATGTGTACGCACCCGATGTTTTGCCAATGGCGATATCGTCATACAGGCCAGATGTTGCAGAATCCAAGATTGGTTCAGATTCAATGCCGGCGCGCATGCCCAGTGCATTTTTGCGAATTTTTAAATCGTTTGCCAGATTTACGTATTCTGCATACAGACCAATTAATTCATTTCCCCCGGGTAATTCAACCTGTTTTTCGCCGCCGGCAATGTTTTTGCCCATGCCATAATTGCAGTGGAATGTTGCCAGATAGGCGCGCATGGCGGCCTCGGCATCTTGGTCGGCGGATTGTTCAGCGGATGCGGACAGCATTTGCATTGCACCAATACCGGTGGCACCGATGCCCGCCGCGCCCAATAATTTATTTTCGGTGGATTGTTCTTTATCGCGCATTTTCTGGGCGTTGTCTTTTAGTTTATCAATCTTGGCCAAAGAGTCCTGTTCGGACAGTTCGGCGGCGATACATTTTGTGCCGTTTTTGTTCGGTTTAAATCCGCGGCCGCATGCGGTAATCACGCATGTGATTTTGCCGTTAACATTTTGGTTTGTGCCGGCGGTGGCGTTTTTGTCGACCGATGTGGCATCGCAACTGTCGCCGCGTGTGCTGATACAGGATTTTTTATCGTCGCTGATTTTAAATCCGTCGGCGCATGCGGTAACCGCGCAATATGCGGATTTGCCGTCGCACTGTTTTGTCCCTGCGGATGCATTTGATGGCAGTTTTGGGTTTTGTGTGTCATTGCATGCGACACCGTCGGTGGGCCATGCGACACATTTTCCGTCGGTTAAATCGAACCCGCATTTACATTCGGTGGCAACGCATTCTTCGGTGTCTTTCTTGATGCCGGTTGACAGGGCGTCGGGGTGCTGTTTTTTCTGATCGTCTGTGCACTCTTTTAACATTTCAATGCATGTGGTGCCGTCGGCGTTTGGCTTCCAATCCTTTTTACATTCAGTTATTTTACAAATGTATGTTTCGTCATTTTGTTTTTCATATGCACTGGTTGTGGCGTTTTTGTCGGTGGAACAGTTATTTATTTGTGTGCAGGCACCGTTTACAATAATGTTGTCGCCGACGCATTCACACTTATAGCGTTGTTTGGATTTTCCGCCTTGGTTGTCTATTTCGTATGTGCCGGATTGTTTTGTCCAATTTTTTGCGCACTGAATATCGCAGTACAAAACATTGTTGTCTGATTTCCATGTGCCAGATTCTGCGTTTAGCCCCTGTAGGATAGCGGTTGCACATGGTTTTCCGGCTAAAGTATCTTTGACGACAACTTCATCCAGTTGTTCGCCGCAATCTAATGTTATTGTTCCCATGTCGTTTTCTGCGGGCAGTATTTTGTCTGTGCAACCAACGTATTCTATTTTCAGCGATGCGTTTGCAGGTACGTTGGGTAATGTGAAGTTTCCATCCAAATCGGCTGTTGCGCCGGTGGTGGTTCCATCAATCAGAACTGTGGCACTGATTGCGGGTTCGGTGTCTTGGCCGTCTACTGCTGGAATCATAATTGTTCCCGATACGGTTATTGTGCCAGTGGCAGAGTTGGAAGCGTTTTCATCGGCAAACGTAGGTGCGATTTGCAGTGAGAATATTGCGAATAGAATAAATATTTTTTTCATGTTCTTATGTATGTTTTATCTGTTGTTTATTATTTTTCTGCTGGGTGTGTGCTGCCGCCGGTATTATCACCGGTGCCGCCAGTTTCGCCGCCAGTTTCACCGCCTGTTTCACCACCGGTATCACCGCCAGTTTCGCCGCCAGTTTCACCGCCTGTTTCACCGCCTGTTTCACCGCCAGTATCACCGCCGGTATCGCCACCAGTTTCATCACCAGTGCTGTGGTCTTTGTTTTTTTTTGTTATCACTGTATGGGCTGTCGTTTGCTTGTTCTGCTTGCAGTTCTTGGACATATTGGTCAACTTGTTCGCCAAAGCAAGTAGGGCATTCGTCGGTATTTTCGTCGCCATTGTCGTTGTACAGTTCATTGTGTTCTTTTTCGGCCTTTTTAACGGCACGTTCGGCGGTATGGCGATCGATGGCGCGGTCGATTGCGCCTGATGTGATTGCGCCAACGCCCATACCCAGACCAGACCCCAGCAGTGCCGATGATGCAGATTTCTGTTCGCGGGTCAGGCGGAATGCGTTTTCTTTGAATGTTGTGATGTCGACACCAAACCAATTCTGGTCGCAATCAAATGTTGAACCGGCGTATGCCTTTTTCGATGCGTACAGTGTGTTGTCGTCGCCGGCATAGAAATTGACAGTGTAAACACAATCCAGTGTGCGTTCGTCGAACATCGCGCCAAGGCGGTTGCATGTGTCGCGCATTAAATCACGCAGTTCGTACAGGCGTTGTTCGTCGCGGGCAACCTGTTTTTCTGCATCAACGCGCAGGGTGCCAAATACATTCATGGTGCGAGATGCCAGACCGCTGTCCATTTCGGTGCATTCGCGTGCGATTTTTGCACAATTTGAAATTGCGTTGTCGCCGGCGGCCTTGCCCAGACATTTATTGAAATTTTCGCCACATTCGGTGATAATGCAATCGTTGTATCGATTACCGCATTCGATAATTGAATTATATGATGATATTTTCGCGTTCAGGTCGCGGTCGGCCTTGATTTCATTAGAGAACAGCGTGTATTCGCGGCCGGTGCAAGGCAGGTCGCGACGGCATGCGTCCATCTTGGTCCCCCACAGCGTATCGGTGTCGCCGGCACATTTAGAAAAATCTTTGCCACATTTTTCCATCATGCATGCGCGCAGGTTGGCATCGCACATGTTTGCGCCACCCTGTGTTTTTAATGCGGCGGCACGTGTTGCATCGGCGGCATCCAGTGAGGCGCGTTGGGCGCGAATTTGTGCGGCCAAAGAATCTGCGCCTGCGTTGGCATCGGTGCCGGCGGTATTTACAATGTCGTCAAATTGTGATGATTTGTTTTCAATGTATGTTTCTTCTTCGACCACTTCTTCGATAACGGCATCTTCGACAACAGGTGTGGTTGTGTCATTGGTTGTGGTGTCGTCGGTGGCGGTCGGTGTGGTTGATTCTGCCTGCATGCGTATGGCCATTGTTGGCATGCGCGATGCCGCCGATGATACGCGTTGGTTTCGTGATACGACCGCCGCAGATTGCGCATCTGAAATGCAGAAAAATCCGCATATTGCAGAAATAATAGAAATTGATAAAAATTTGTCAGTTCGCTTCATTTGTCTGTACCGATTTAATCAACAGTTGCGCATGCAATCTCATAGAATTTGCACAGTTGTATTGCCATGGATTTTTCTGATTCATATCCGGCGGCGCATTGGTTGGCCATACTGCGTTGACATACGGCAGATATGCACGCGTCGCGTGCAGAATTGTCGGTGCAACTGGATTTTATGCCAGATAATTTTTTCTCGCGTGCTGCACTGTATGATGCGACGATTTGTGTCAGTATCGTGTCTGCGTTTTTAATTGCAGTATCGCGGTCGGCAATTAGTTCGTCGCGAATTGTGGAAATGTGATCGTCGCAACCGGTGGCGTTTACACCACAGGCGGAAAAGAATTTGTCAAAGTCGGCATCGGATTGGCAGTTGCGAAAATCTGCCATGCAATATGTGTCCGCAATCAGGCAGGCGCGAATATCGTTTTCACAGGATACGCGTGATTTCTGTTTGGCGGCGGCGGCCAATGTGCGGTCCAGTTGGGCCGATACGCCGGCCGCTTTGCAGGACTGTTCAATTAAACTGTCGTATGTGTCAGATACGTCATCGGCGGTGCAACCTGCGACACGCTGGATACACTGGGCGGTTGCCCATGCATAGCGTTCGCCGGCATCGGTTGGTGCCTTTTTTAATTCTTTGTCAGAAATATTGTATTTTGCAGATGCCCCAGCAGATACGGTGCGCATTGCGTTTTTCGGTGGTGTACCTGCGTTCGAAGTGCCACAATATTGGCATCGTGCGGCCGGATTTGATGATATGTTTATCGCGCATACAGAATCAAGACAGCGCGTTAAATTTGCGCGTGAACATGACGCGGTGGCGGCGTATGATGTGCCAATCCCCAGTATAAACAATGTGGTGCAATAGGCGAATTTAGTGATAAAATGCATTTTTTTGTGCTTCATATTCTCTCTGTACAGCAAATTATACCAAAAAATCATATGCTCTCAAAGTGAAAAAAAT
>JAFTNY010000014.1 GCA_017451625.1 Alphaproteobacteria bacterium | reverse complement strand
CTTCGTCAAAATTTTCGTGGCCAGTGCGGGGCAAGATTTTGTCGAACTATGGCGCGAAGTCAAGTGGGTTGTTTAATGATGGTATAAATATTAGTGCAACACGTGGCACCGCGGTCAAGGCCGCAGAAAATGGTGTCGTGGCGTATGCAGGTAATGAAGTCAAGGGTATGGGAAACCTGATTATTATTCAGCATGATGGCGGATGGATGACCGTTTATGCGCATATGGATTCGATGGTGGTGCGTCGTGGTGTGCGTGTCAATGTGGGACAGAAAATTGGAACTGTGGGCAAGACGGGCAAGGTTGATACGCCCCAGTTGCACTTTGAAATTCGCAAGGGAACCAAGGCGTATGATCCGTCTGCGTATCTAAAGAAATAGTTAGCGTGTAGGCAGTTTGGGAATACTGTCAAATCAGATTTTTTTATGCGTTCTGTTAAACTGAATTTTAATTGGGGGCAGTCGCATGAAAAGAATAATTTTTATTTTGTCGGTTTTCTTGGTTGTGTTGTTGATTGTTTGGATGGTGGGACGGTTTAATCGGTCGTCTGGTGGTGGCGTGGAACGCAATGGCTATCAAGCATCAACACGTAATACAGAAATTGTTATCTATGATATAGATGATTTAGAAGCGCAGGTCGCGCAGATTATTCCAAAGGGTGGATTTGACTATATCAGTGGTGGGGCAGAAACAGAAAATGTTCTGCGGCGAAATATATTGGCGTTTGATGCGGTTGATATTTATCCGCGTGTTTTGACAGGTGTTGATACGCCAGATGTTCGAACGTCTATATTGGGGACCAATATTGCGTTGCCTGTTATTGTGGCACCGGCGGCGGCACATGGGTTGGCGCATATTTCTGCCGAGTCCGGAACCGCCCGCGGTGCGGCGGCGGCTGGGACGATAATGTGTGTCAGTAATTATGCCAGTTCTACGTTGGCGGAAATTGCAGCGGCAGGTGATGGTGCACCGCAATGGTTCCAACTGTATTTAAGTAAAGATGATGCGTTTAACAGACAGATTGTAAAGCGGGCCGAAGATTTGGGGTACAGCGCGATAATACTGACGGTGGATGCGCCGATTGGTGGAAAGCGGGTGCGTGATGTGCGAAATAATTTTAAGTTTCCGTTGGCAATGCCAAATGTTGCCAAGAAAAGTGGTAAAACCAAAGGACAGGGGATTGGCGCAATCTTTGCGGCGGGGCAAAATGTTTTGTCGCCATATGATATTATGCGTGTGAAATCTATGACGCGGTTGCCCGTTATTGTAAAGGGTATTCAACATCCAGATGATGCAGATTTGGCAATAAATGCCGGTGCAGATGCAATATGGGTTTCAAATCATGGTGGACGGCAGTTGGATGGGGCGCCTGCATCGTTCGAGGTTCTGGCCGATGTGGCGGCACGTGTCAATAAACGTGTGCCGATTATATTTGATAGTGGAATTAGACGTGGACAACATATCTTTAAGGCCATTGCCAGTGGTGCAGATGTTGTGGCGATTGGGCGGCCAGTTATTTATGGACTGGCGTTGGGGGGATGGCGTGGGGTTGTGTCGGTGTTTGATTACCTGAAACAGGATCTGCAACGTGTTATGTGGTTGGCGGGTGCGCAGACCATAGGTGAAATCAAAAATACAACGTTGCGTCGGCGTTGTATACCGGTGCAATGTGATGAGTTATAAAAATCTTGCATTTTGTGGATTTTATGTCTATAATTAGGGCCGTTCTGTTGACAGATACGGTTTTGGATGCGTAGCTCAGTTGGTAGAGCAACTGACTCTTAATCAGTGGGTCCAGGGTTCGAGTCCCTGCGCGTCCACCATGAATAGCAACCGCAAATGCGGTTGTTTTTTTATGTAAAAACGAATCGGTTTGGGGGTTGGAATTCATACCTATGCAAATATTGGTGCGGCCTTGATAGAATCAAAGTGTTGACATGAAACTTTGACATAAACAAAAAACACAAAAAGGAGAGAAAATGAAAAAGTTAGCAATATCAACACTGGCTGTGCTGATGGCGTGTCCTGCATTCGCAGGTATGAATAACCCAAATCAGGGCAGTTCGTGGCAGATGTGGGGTATGGATCCATATATCGGTCTGCGTGGCGGTATGAGTTATACCAACCTGAACTATAAGTACGAAGGTAATAAAGAATCTATGACCGATTATATCTTCCAAGGACGCGCGGCGTTGGGGTTGGAAGTTTGTGATAAGGTTCGTTCGGAAATTGAATGGTCTTATTTCGGCAAGATGTCTGACCAAGAAAACTTTGGCGCAGGTGTTGGCGGTATTGATGTAGAGGCCAAGACACAGACACTGTTGTGGAATTCATATTGGGAATTTGGTGAATATAAAATCGTTCGTCCATTTATGGGGTTGGGGGCCGGTGTTGCATTCACAGATGTTAAACGTCATGGCGATTTGGTCCCACATCACAGCGAAAGTAAAACACGCTTCTCTGGTATGGGAACGTTGGGTGTAACGTTTGATATGGAACGCTTTGCTGTCGATTTGGCGGCACGTTATACCTATATCGATATTCAGTCGGGGTTGCATAACTTTGGCGGTGATGTCGGTATCAGATTTATGTTCTAAATATAAAAAGTCCCCCATACAGGGGGATTTTTAATTTGACCAAATTTTTAAATTTATATAATGCCCCAGCATTTTTAATGACAACAAGATAACAACGCGCAGTGTCTGCAATACATAAGTTCGGTTGCAGACACTGTTTTTTGATGGGGGTAAAAAATGGCAAATATATATCCACGAAATTATATTGTGGCATTGATTTTGCGTGTGGAAATTGCGTATCGATTCGTTTGTGCGGTGTTGGGACGGTATCAGATGTATCGTTCTGTGCCAAATGTTGCAAAATAAAAAATAATCCCCGCATGTTTGCGGGGTGTTTTTTTTAGGTTAGTTTTGCCAGTGCCAGTTTGTTCAAGAAACCTTCTTCGATGCCACTTAATAGTGAATTTAGACCTTCGTTTGTTTCGTCGTCGTTTTGTAATTCTTCAAGGTGTGAAATTATTGTTATGCACATTTTGACCAAATCGCGGTTGACGTATTTTGGGTTTAAGATGTCTGGCTTAAAGACTTTTTTATTGTCGTCTGCCATAAAGTAGGTTTCGGCGATGGCATCAACCCATGTGTCGATATCCGCTGTCAGGCGATCGAATAACAGGTGCATGGAATAGTTGTCTGTGGACCAGTGGTTTATCTTGCATGCGTATTTAAATGCAACTAGGTGTTGAATCAATTCATACATTTTTTATCCTTTGTTTTTTATGTTTGGATAATAGATGTTTATCAGAATAGTTTTATCAATGTCATAGGATTGATTTCGGGGTGCTATACGGCGGATTTGCTGTGATTTTTAGGTAATCAAACCTAGGGTAAATGGGATGGAATTATAGTAGACTGATTGGTGTAACCATAAGGAAACAAAAGGAGACCTTAATATGAAAAACGTAGCAAAAAAAATGTTCTTGTTTGCATCTGTATTGGGTGCGGCGGTATTGTTGTCAGGATGTATGATGGGGTGCCCAAATAAAAAGGCAATGCATCATCAAAAACAGCCAGCACGATATGCACAACCGGTCGAGGTTGTAGAATCTGATACGATTGTTGTGTATCAGACGTATGAAAATGCAGATGTTAATCATCTGTATGCGAAAATGTATACGCACAGCAGTCGCGGTGGCGAATCGAAAATGGGACATATCAAATTCCGCGAAACGGATAATGGGTTGAAAATGGAAGTAGACTTGAAAGATATGCGTGCCGGCGTGCCATATACAATCAAGATGTATCAATGTGCATCGTGCTATAATGATGCCAAATGCTGTAATAATTCCAAGTTGTTGAATGTAAAACTGCCTACGTTGCAGACAGGTGATAGTGGCCGTTTGAACCAAACTTATATGATTCAGGGATTGAATGCGGCACAGTTAGATGGTGCAAATATCTATCTGGAACGTGATGGTGGATACAAGGCCGGTTGGGGTAAATTAGAAAAATAATTCCCAATATAATTTAATTGTGTATGCCCCCCAGTTTCTACTGGGGGGTAATTTTTGTGCTTTAAGCCATGGGGGTGATGTGATAATCTGTGAATTCGAGATAAGAAATGAAGTTTTTGATCCTTTGTTTATTATTGGTTGGCATGTGTTTATCTGGTAATGCATCTGGGGCCGTTGTGTCGTCAGATGTATATGGTGTGGCTGTGTCATGGGGTGAAGACGCGTTGGTGGCGGATGGGGTTGTTGTTGCGCCGAATCAGATAAATATTACCAGAACGATTAATATAGAAAATCGCGGTACGTTGCAGTCAAAAATTCTGGTTTGCGATTCGTGTGATTTGTTTGTTCGGAATTTTGGCGACGTGGTATCGGATTTTGTTTTGGGGGTGGATTCTGGTATCTTTCATGTCATTTCAGATGAAAAAGATGCCACGCCGATTGATTTCGGTGTGGGGTTTACTGTCTTGGTTGACGGGGCGAATGATTTGACACTGGGGCAGGTGGCAAATGTAGCATTGGATGCGGATAAGGTTATTATAACCGATTCGCTTTTAAATTTTGATTCTGGGGATGTTGGTGTAATTGATAATGTCGAGATAAATGGTGAAATTAAACTGAAAACGGCGAATTTGGCAGATGTATATAATCGTGCAGTTTTTACAAATGTATCTGGCGAAGGGCGGGTTGTATTTCTGACAGATGATGCAGATGTGATGTTTGTAAACGAAGGAGTGGTCAGGGATTCGAATCTGTATGTGCAACGCCGGCGTGAAACAGATTATCGCAAGATATTTAATGATGATGTTGGGGAATTTATAAATGGGCTGCGGTCAGATGGCGGGGCGCATGGGCTGATGCAAAAATTGGATGTGGCAACAGATATGAATGAATTGCATTCTGTTATGGCGTCATCTGTTCGGTTTAATAGTGATTTATTGCAAGAGGTTGTGCGGCAAATATTTGTATTTGATGGTGTGCGTGGAATTGATGTTGGCGCGTCAGTTGCGGCGATACCGTTTGTAATTGCATCTGGTGATTTATATGCATATGGAATTGGTGCAAATGTTGTGGGACGGTTGTCTGATGCAATGTCGATTGGTGCAATGGTTCGTGTGGGTGGGGTGGCCTTTGATAATGATATAGATGCGTTTCGTGGTAAATATTATGGTGGTGGTGTATCGGGTGCATATACTGGGCATGATACTTTTATTCGCAGTACGATTACGGTAAATTCTGTGGCATTTGATATTGGGGATGTGATGTATGATGGTGCGGTATATCATAATCCGGATGTGTTCTATGGCGATGGTGTTGCAGATGTTGGCTATGTTTTTAATGTGTCTGATGATTTGTATTTTGCGCCATATATTGGAATTGATGCGGCAATTTACAGTATTGCAGATTTAACAGATATGGATGTGTTTGTACGTGGTGGCGCAGGGATTGGGTATAAATTTAACATGCTGGGGATTCAGTATAATTATGGTGCAAATTTGGTGGTGAATACAGGTGGCGAATCGGTTCTGATGGGCAGGGTTGGATTTTGGTCTGAATATGACAGGGCAGGTGGTGATATTGGAATTGGTATAATGCACAATAATAATACGGTGGCATATAAATTATCTGCCACCGTCAGGTTATGGTTTTAAAGTTATTTTAATTTAAGCAAATTTCCCACGCAGCGATGCCTTGTTCGCGGCGGTAATTTTTATCATTGCCAATGCGGGTGCATCTGCACATGTCGGTACAATGCATTGCTGCATAAATGGTGTGCGATATACCAAATGGCGACCGGTTTTGTCGGGCCCTTCTAGCAGGCATTCAAATGTTTTATCAATGCAACTTTCGTTAAATTCACGCTGGATTTCATTCAGGCGTGTGTCTAATTTTGCCAAACGTGCGGCCTTGATATTTTCAGGAATTTGATTTGGCATCAGGGCGGCCGCGGTATGTGGACGTGGCGAATATTTAAATGAATATGAATTGATATATCTGATGCGGTCGGCAATATTCATTGTTTGTTCAAAATCATCATCTGATTCGTCTGGGAATCCGACAATAAAGTCAGATGAAATCTGGATGTCTGGACGTGCAGCGCGTAATTTATCAATGATATTTGTGTACAGTTCCAATGAATATGGACGGTTCATCCGCGACAGTACATTTTGTGAACCACTTTGGATTGGCATGTTTAAAAATGGCAACAACTTTGGTTCTGTGCGGAACATGTCAATCAGGTCATCAGTCATTTCGGTTGGATAACTGGATGTAAAGCGTATACGATGGATTTCTGGGATTTTTGCGGTTTCACGAATTAGATCTGACAGGCGAAATGTATGGCCGTTTTCATCGGTGTATTTGTACCCATTAACGTTTTGACCCAAAAAGCAAATTTCAATCGCACCGGTTTTTGCGGCGTGTAATGTTTCGCGCAGGCAGTCATTAAATGGACGCGATAATTCGCGGCCGCGTGTGTATGGTACGATGCAATATGTGCAGACGTGATTGCAACCTTCTTGGATGGGGATGTAGGCGACGCGTGGACTGCGTTCCATTTGGGGCAGTTCATCAAACTTTTCCAGTCCGCCAAGGTCGATGTTTAATAATTTTGCATCTGGGTTGTCCAGAATCTGGGGCAGTTTATGATATGATTGTGGCCCCAGTACAAAGTTTAAATCGGGAATGCGACGAAATGCGGTTGCACCCGCTTCGCGGGCGACGCATCCAACAATGCCGAATAGGGCATTGGGACGCTTGGCACGACGAATGCGCCCCAATGCAGAAAATACTTTATCGGTTGCCTTGGCACGAACGGCGCATGTGTTCAATATGATTATATCTGCGTCGGAAACATTATCTGTTTGGACAAGACCATGATGTTCCAACATTGCAGCAATACGCAGGCCGTCGTAAACGTTCATTTGACAGCCAAAAGTTTGGATAAAGAATTTTTTCATTGTCATCTGTTATTTGTGCTTGGTATTTTCATTGCGTAGATGTTTTAACCGTCGTGCAGTTGCTGTATCAAATGCACGACGACATGCACGCATACGCGCGTTCCATTCTTGGGAATGGATTTTAGACATGGCTTCGCTGTGCGCCATTGAACGCAAAATTCGTTTTAGTGAACTGTACATTTTTATTTTTGTTTGGTGCGTTGTTGATCTAGTATTTGTTTTTTTGTTGCAGACATTTTGTTTTGCCAAGTGCGGGCAGGTTGTTTGATTTTGGGTGATTGTTGTGTCGCAACAGTTGGATGTGTGGTTGTTCGTTGAACCATTTTTGTATGTGTTTCGACGATTCCTGTGTCAGGGATTTCAACTGTGCCGTATTTGACACCGGTGATAGAATTGTCTTCGATAATACCGATTACTTTTGCCATGTTTTTTCCTTTTTGTTAGTTATGCCAGTTTTTTACGCAAGATTTCATTTACAACCGCTGGATTTGCGGTGCCGCCGGTTTTCTTCATAACATTACCTACAAAGAAGCCCAGCAATCCCACCTTGCCAGATTTATATTGTTCAACCTGTGATGGATTGGCGGCGATAACTTCGTCGATAATTGCCGCTATTGCGCCGGTGTCGGTCATTTGCTTCATGCCGAATTTATCTGCGATTTCGCGTGGGGTGCCCGATTCGCCGTCCAGCATTTTGATAAAGATTTCTTTGGCCTGTTTGCCGTTAATTGTATTGTCTGACAGCATTTCAACCAATTCTGATAAATCAGATGGCGTGATAATGCGCATGCCATCAATGATGCCAGATTTTTCATTTTTTACATCCCAATTTTCTGGGTGTGCAAACAGTTCAGAAATCATCCAGTTCGCAATAGATTTGGCGCGTTTTGCGTTGCCTGCCACCGCAGTATCAAACCAGCGCGAGATGTCGGTGTTTTCTGTTAGACGAGCCGCGTCATATTCAGATAGGCCGAAATCCGCCGTATAGCGCGCGCGGGTCGCAGATGGTAATTCCGGCATTGTGCGACGGATGCGTTCGATTTGTTCGTCAGAAATTTCCAGTGGCAGCAAATCGGGATCTGGGAAATAGCGATAGTCCAATGCATCTTCTTTGGAACGCATTACCGATGTTGTGCCATCGTCTTGGTGATAGCGCATTGTGTCCTGTGATACGGTGCCACCGTTTTCATAGATTTCGATTTGGCGACGGGCCTCGTACTCGATGGCGGATTTGATGAATTTAAATGATACCATGTTTTTGGTTTCGGTGCGTGTGCGGAATGTCTTTTCACCAACACGACGTACAGAAACGTTCACGTCTGCACGCATAGAACCTTCTTCCATGTTGGCCTTGGATACGCCCAGTGCGCGTGCAATTTCGCGAATTTCACGCAGATAGCGTTCGGCTGCGTCGGGGGATGATATGTATGAGTTGCTGTCTGGATCCTTGGTGTTTAAATATGTTACGATTTCCAGCAGTGCGACCCCTGTGCGGTTATAGTCGGCAAATGATTTGGTTGGGTGTACGTCGTGCTTTAATTTACCGGCATCTTGTTCCAAGTGGGCGCGTTCAATCAGGATTTTTTTAGGTTGACCATCGTCGCCCATGATTTCAACCCAGCCACGACCAACAACCGGTGGTACATCGGCAGGTTGAGAAATCTGATACCCTTGGGGCAGGTCAGGGTAGAAGTATTGTTTGCGCGCAAAGGAACTGTGTCGTGATATTTCGGCGTTCAGCCCCAGCCCCATTTTGATTGCCTGTTCGACGCAGTATGTGTTTAATACAGGCAACATCCCAGGCATTGCGACATCAACCATTGATACCTGTGTGTTTGGTGCAACACTGGGGTTATAGTCGGCAGATGCGCCGCTGAATAATTTTGAATTGGACAATACTTCGATATGGGTTTCCAGCCCGATTACCAATTCCCAATCACCTGTTTTGCCTTTTATTGTAAACATTTTATCTTTTTCCCTTGCTTTTTTATTTTTTGTATCTTAATATTGTCGTCGCGTTGGCTAGGTAGCTCAGTTGGTAGAGCAAGGGACTGAAAATCCCTGTGTCGGCGGTTCGATTCCGTCCCTAGCCACCATCTCCTTTCTGGCGACCGTTGTGGTCGTTTTTTTATTGCAGAAAGAGATGGTGCGAAAATTCATTTTTTCTATTTCCCCATTATTGTTGTTGGGCGGTTGTCAATGTTTGCCGCGGTTTCGATATGCTTGGCCAGTTGCAAAACGCGCATGTCGTCAAAGCGTGGGCCAACCACCTGCATCCCCAGTGGCAGGCCGTTTGTTGCCAGACCGCATGGAACACTGCACGCAGGAATGCCGGCCAAGTTCATTGCAACCGTAAATAAATCCAATGCGTAATATTCCAGTGGGCTCAGGTCGGATGCCAATGGCATGGCGGTGCCGGCACTGGATGGACATACGATTAAATCGCATTGTTCAAATGCGGATGAAAAACTGTCCGAAATCATGCGACGAACACGTGCGGCCTGCATAAAGTATACGTCATAGGATTCGCTGCTTAATACGGCGGTGCCGATAATCATACGGCGTTTTACTTCGTCGCCAAAGCCGGCGGCGCGGGTCTTTTTATATGTGTCGATTAAATCAGAACCTTCGACGCGCAGGCCATAGCGCATGCCATCATAGCGGGCAAGGTTTGATGATGCCTCGGCCGGTGCGATGATGTAGTATGCCGCCAATGCATCCAAGATATTTGGAATTGATACTTCGACGATTTCTGCACCCATGGATTTTAAATCAGAAATGCGTTTTTCAAACAATGTTTTCATGTCGTCTGAAATTTTAACGTCGGTAAATTCTTTGATGACACCAATGCGTAATTTTTTGCCGTCGCCCAAAATTGGTGTCAGTGGTGCGGTGCATGTGAAATCGTTTGTGCTACTCGTTGAATCTTTGGGATCGTGCCCCGCCATTGCGGACAGCATTAACGCCGCATCATCAACGGTGCGTGCAATTGGCCCAGGGGTGTCCAGACTGGACGCAAATGCAACGCAACCCCAGCGTGAACACAGGCCGTATGTTGGCTTCATCCCAACCATGCCAGTGATGGCTGCAGGGAATCGAATTGAACCGCCTGTGTCGGTGCCGGTTGCGGCGATGGCCAATCCAGATGCAACGGCCGATGTTGAACCGCCTGATGAACCGCCGGCGGTTAATTGTTTGTCCAGTTGCCATGGATTGATTGGTGCACCAAAGAATGATGTCTTGCTGAATGTGCCCATGGCGAATTCGTCCAGATTTGCCTTGCCCAATAAAACAGTACCGGCATCGATGAATTTTTGGGAAACAGTTGATTCATATTCGGGTACAAAATTTTCCAACATGCGTGATGCGGCCGTTGTGCGAATACCGCGCGTTGCAAATAAATCCTTCATCGCGATTGGCGCGCCGTCCAAGAATTTGGCATCACCTGCGCTGCGGCGTGCATCAGATGCGGCCGCATCAGCCATGGCGCGTTCCGGTGTGATTGTGATATAGCAATTTAGGTCTGTGCCATATTTTTCAATGCGTTCCAAATAAGCGCGCGTCAATTCCACCGCAGAAATTTCGCGATTGTTTAATTTTTGTAAGCTTTCAGTCAGTGTTAAGTTAATCATGTCTTTATTCTCCGTCCATAACCTTGGGTACTGCGAAATAGCCGCGTGATGTGCCGGCGTTGTCTGGGGTGTTGGCCAAGACCAGATCACGAATGTTGCCGTCGCTGACAACGTCGTCGCGTTGTGGCAATTTGTGTTCTGATGGGTTTAATAATGGGGTGATGCCAGTGGTGTCGATTTTTTGCAATTTGTCCAGCCATTCAACCACAGAATCAATGTTCATTTCTGCCAATTTTTCGTCAGAGATTTCAATTCTTATCAGATCTGCGAATTTTTGTAATTGTTGCTTGCTAAATGCCATTTTCAATCCTATATTTAAAAAGTAAAGGGATTATACAATGATTTTGCCAGATTTCAAGGGTTTTCCGCGTGATGGGCGCATTTTGGGGGTTGATTGGGGACTGCGTCGTGTTGGCGTGGCGGTATCTGATGCAGGGCATGATTTTGTTTTTGTTCGCGATGCGATTGTTTTGCCACGTGGTGCAAATAATCATGCGGGTTTGGTTGCACAGTTGGCGGCACAAGAAAATGTCGCAGGTATTGTGGTTGGGTTGCCGTTATATCCAGATGGGGCGGAATCGGACACAACAAGACAGGTGCGTGATTTTATAAGCAATTTGGCAACGCAAACAGATTTGCCGATTTGTACTGTTGAAGAAAACTTAACATCTGCGGCGGCCCAAGAAAGTATGGGGCGGGTGCGGGTGCGTGAACTGAAAGAACGGTTGGATTCTGAATCTGCGCGTGTGATATTGGAAAATGCGATTGCAATAATAAACCGGACTGTTTGATAAAAAAAGTCCGGTTTTTATTCGTATAGAACGTTTTTTATTCTTCGTTTTTGTCGGGAATGTTGCCGTCCGCCGACAGCAGGATGGCAATTGGGCGTGTGGTGTCAAACTGGGCGCAAATGATAAATATTGCAACCAACATTGGTACGCTAAAGAACATGCCTGCAACGCCCCATATCATGCCCCAGAATACCAAGTTTATTAATATTGCCAGTGTTGACAGGTTTAATGTTTTTCCGGTCAACTTTGGTTCGATAATATTGCCAAATAAAATTTGCATGGCAATTAAACCAATGGCGGTCAGGATTGGTTGTTGCAACGTTGGGGCAGATACCAGTGAATATAGTATCGGCAGTGTACATGCAACGATGGCGCCGATTGTTGGGATATAACTGGTGATAAATACGATAAATGCCCAGATGCCTGCAAATTCAACGCCGATTAGTTGCAGCCAGATAAATGATGCAATACCAGTAATGGCGGAAATGGATGTTTTTACGAACAAGTATTTCTTCATGTTGGTGTCGATACTGTCCAGAATATAACGCATCTTTTTTGATTGGCGTTTGGATGGGAACATCGCTGAAAATTTACGATTAAATGTGCTTTGTTCGACGAACATGAATGTCATATAGACCAATACCATGCCGAATGATGCCGCAATGCCGGCCACAGAAGAACCGATGTTTGCAGCGATTTTGGTGATGTTTGGTATCATGTTTGTATCAAATTTTATTCCAATGGATTCGGACAGATATGTGCCAAAGTTTACCAATTTTTCTTGGATTGTTGGCAGGACCATTGCCAGTTCTGAAAACATAGGGCGAATTTGTGTCGCAAACAGATAGACAACCAAGCATACTGTGGCCAGTGTTGCAATGTGGGCGATCCAATCAAAAATTCGCGACCAAATTTTGGTACGACAATCGGTTGGCGATTTGTGCGGCATGGCACGACGATAGTAATCTGAAATGGCGTTCATCAGGTACCATAAAAAAGCAGCAATCAACAATGGAATCAGGATTGAACGCGCAATCCATAAAAAGAAAACAAGACCTGCGAATAGAATTAATCCGTTCATTTGTTTTTATTCCCCTGTGTCTGTGGTAATGATTTCTGTATCTGTGATATTTATTTGGACGTTCTGGGTGGTTGGTGGGACCAAGGCGCGAAAGCCCAGAAAGA
Source organism: Alphaproteobacteria bacterium (assembly GCA_017451625.1). GTDB lineage: Bacteria > Pseudomonadota > Alphaproteobacteria > Rs-D84 > Rs-D84 > Enterousia. The sequence goes on along the minus strand of JAFTNY010000014.1, from coordinate 28,222 downwards.
TAACCAGCAGCGTGATATTTATTATAACGGTGGTGGTGGCGTATTTTGTTGGAACTGTTTTTGTAAATTGACGGCTGCCAATCTGTAATGTCCAAATGCCAAATATTAATGCCAGCGAGAAGGTCAATAACACTGCGTTAAAGCCAAAGAAAAATCCAGACAGTATTGTAATCACGATAAATGTTGCGATTGTTGTCGCAGGACGTGATATAACCCATTTGGTCCATGCAGAATACCATTTTGAGTTGATTTGAATAGTGGTCTGTTTTTGTGTGGGGGTGTTTAACAGATAGCCCGCCGTCCACAGACCAGAAAAACCAAATGGCATGCTGAAAATAATCTTCCATGTTGGGACATCAAATTCGCGTATACGGCGGAATTTGGCGTAAATGTTTGCAATTGCCAGTCCGGTTAGATACAGATAGAACAGGGCGGCAATAATTAATATCATTAAAAATGATACCGATGAATTTGTTTCCATTATCAGCATAGAAAACATGATTTGTTGGTAATTAACAAATATCAAATACGACGCAATCATAAATGCCAAAGACAAGATAATTGTTTGGCCGTTGTGTAATGCAATAAATGATTGGCGATCCATTTTATCTGTGGGTAATTTGCGAATTTGGATTATGGCACCAAGGCATATGCCCAATACTAATATTATTAACATTGGTGTTTGTGGCAGGGTGGTGTTGGTATAAAAAGTACTGGCAACAATACTGAAAATAAAGGCGGCGGTCAACATGATTCCCAATGACATAAATGCGAACTTTAAAGGCGACCAAAATAACCAAGTTGATAATTTTGAATTAGTTTTGTTTGGCATTATATCCCCCTGTGTCTGATGTGTTTATTTTATCATAATTTTCCCACCGGATAAAGTTGTTGTTGTGGTGGGTGCAATCATATCTGTGAATGCAGATTGGTGTGATATGAACAAAAATGTTGTGTCTGGCATAGATGCGATTGTGTGTGCAATTAATTGCTGGGTTTCGGTGTCGGCCCCAGAATCAGGTTCGTCTAAAATGGCCTGTTTTGGCTGCGTCATCAGCAGGCGCAGCAACATTATGCGTTTGCGTTCGCCACCAGAGAAGCCAACGTTTATACTGCGGTTCAACCATTCGCGTGGAATATTTAATTGTTCGCGGGCAGATTCCAATGATTGCAGGAAATCGCCCATGGCGAGTTCGCGCCCTGTGTTGAAATGTGCGTGCGCAGCACAGGAGTGTTTCAAGAAACTGACAACGGTAAGTCCGGCGATTTCAGGTACGTGCTGGGCCCCCAGAAAGATGCCCAACAGTGCGCGTGTTGTTGCGTTTTCGTCTGTGATGTCGCGGCCGTTGAATATTATTTTCCCAGATGTGATTGTGTATTCCGGTGCGCCAGCGATTGTCTGGGCCAATGTAGATTTGCCAGAACCGTTATGTCCAGCCAACAAATGACGTTCGCCAGTTTTGACGTGCAAATTGATGTCTGATAATAGTTCTTGGTCGCCAAAATGTACGGTCAGATTTTTTATTTCCAGCATTGTTATTCGTCCTTTGATAATGCCATTTGAATTAGTTGTTTTGATTCCACCAGAAATTCCATCGGTAAACGTGATAGTACGGGTGTGGCCGATGCGCCAATAATCAGTGCAATTGCGGTGTCTGTGTCGATGCCGGCCATGTTCAGATAATTTAATGCCGCTGGATCGATGCGACCGGTGGTTGCTTCGTGCGATTGGTGATTGTTTTGGCCACTGTGGATTATGCGGGGCAGGGTGTTCGCCACAGCGCGATCGCCGATTAGGCGACTGTCGCATTTTGATGCGTTTGTGCAGTTGTTGCCAGTAAATGAAACCATGCTGCGAAATGTTTGATGCGATGCGTCCAGTGCAACCCCATATGAGACGATGTTAGATGTGGTGTTGTTGCCAATATGAATCATTTTTGTGCCGGTGTCTGCCATCTGGGCACCGCGTGTTATGGACAGTGAATAAAAGTCGCTATACGCATTGTTTCCGGACAAAATTGTTGATGGGTATTTCCATGTTAGGGTGCTGCCAACCTCCATCTGGGTCCATAATAATTTTGCGTTGTTGTGGCATATGCCGCGTTTGGTTACAAAGTTTAATATGCCACCTGTGTTTTTTGTGCCGTCAAAGTCGCCGGCGAACCAGTTTTGTACAGTTGCATATTTTACGGTTGCGTTGTCCAGTGCGACGATTTCAACAACGCCGCTGTGCAGTTGGTGGTTTGGGCGACGTGGGGCGCTGCAGCCCTCCATATACGTTAATTCGGCACCTGTGTCCGCAATGATTAAGGTGCGTTCGAATTGCCCGATTTTTGCGGTTTCAATTCTGAAATAACTGGCCAAGTCAATGGGGCATTTGGTGTTTGGTGGGATGTATACAAATGTGCCGTCTGAAAATACTGCGGCGTTTAGTGCGGCAAAGAAATTGTCTGTGTTTGGGACAACGCTGCCCAGATATTTTTTTACCAAATCGGGGTGTTGGATTACTGCGTCTGAAAAGGGTAAAAATATTATCCCCAGTTTTGATAATTCGGCGGTGTATGAAGTGTGGACGGAACGACTGTCGATTACGGTGTCTGTTGCCATGCCCAGCAATGCGTTCTTTTCGCTGGGGGGCAGGCCCATTTTGTCGTATACGGCCGCCAAGTCCGAATTGTCAATAGGTGTGGGTTCGTTATAGTAGTTTAAATTGTTGTAATCGATTGGTTCATAGTCAATTTCGGCCCAATGTGGTTCAGACATCTGTCGCCATGCGTTGTATGCATCAAGACGCCATTGCAACAGCCATGCCGGCTCTTTACGGGTGGCAGATATTTCGCGAATAAGATGTTCAGATAATTTTGCCATTGCATCAGTTTGTTTGTGTGGCCAGTTGTTTGGCCTGTGCAAAGAAGGTCAGGGATTGCCCCAACAGTCCATCGGTAAATGTGTTAGATAGTAATCCGTCTGGTTCAGATTGGGTCAGGTGTTCCAAGAAACTGTCGGCGCGGCGCATATAGTTGTCGATGCTGCGGGCGACCTCGGTATCCAATTTTATGGCGCGACGCAGTTTTTCCAGTGCAAATGGATTTTTTGCGTATTCGTCCATAATGCCGCCCAATGCGCGCCACAATGGGTGTTCGGGGGTGTTGCGTGGCATGATGTCAATTGCCGCCATGACGGGAATTAGATTTTGCAACAGGTCTTGGTAAATCATTTCTGCGTTTTCAGCGACGACGTTCGTTGCGTATTTGTTTTTAAGAACGGATTGCATTTTGACAATCAGACTGAATTGACGGTCCAGTGTTTTGTTCATGCCGGCGATACGGGTGTTTATGCGGTACATGTATGCGGCGATTGCCCCAATCATTACTGTGATTAACCCAAATGTCCCAAAAATAATGGCATTTTGCATGCTGTACCCCCATAAATGTTTGTTTTCTTGTGCAACAGTATAACATCTTTTTGCGATTCGTGCGATTTTATCTGTGCATGTTATTTTTTGGTTGTTTTATGTGTGTTTTAAGTCTTGCACAGATTCGGTCAAATTGTTATAATATTCATTAAATAAGGAATTATATAGGGAAAGGAAGGCGTTTATGTTCCGCAAGATTTTGATTGTCGCAATGTTTGCAACGGCGGCTGGCTATTGCTTTGCCGCGGAATCGTTGCCACAGGTCGTCACGTCCGAGGTGTTTTATGAACAGGATGTTATAACCGACGGTGGTGAATATGAACAGATTGAAACCACACAGGTTGATGTGGCACAAGAAGTGCCGGCGTGGCCATTGGCAGGGTCGGATGCAGACGTAGAAGTGGCCTGTGAAGGGGCGTTGTGTTCCAAGACAAAGCAGGAAGATAATATTCGTATTGTGTCCAAGATTGGCGCAGATTTGGTTGTTGAAAATAATTTCAATCTGGGGGCGCGTGGCGAATTTGCAGGATGGTCTGGTGGGGCAAATATGCTGCATGGGACACAAGTTCCAGTTGGGTTTGATGATGAATGCAGTGGTGCGTCCGAGATGCCGTTGTTGCATCGCGAGGTGCTGGAAGATGATGGTGGTAATGTTTTAACTGTGTCGCGCAGTGGTCGCAAGAACTGTGGTAAATATGCAGATGGCTACGAAGCGTTTGCAGTGCGCAATGGGATGAAAATCGAAGGTACAACCGCAGATGGTATGAATATTTCGAATACGTCAGGTGATGGTACGGTTGTTATTTCCGAAGAAACAGAATTTGGTGTTGATGCGTCTGCCGATGCCGAAGCACCGGCGGTGTTGACGGATCAGGTTCGTTCGTGGGTTGTTGCAAATGGTCAGACCCTGCGTGAAGTTTTGCAGTCGTGGTGTAATAAAGAGGGGTGGGATTTAGTCTGGACGACATCGCGTGAATATCCGATTGAGGCCAGCGCGGTGTTCAAAGGACGCTTTGTTGATGTAGCGTCTGCGTTGGTGCGAAACTTTGGTCGTGCGACACCAATCCCATATGCAAAGTTCTATAAAGGTAATAGAGTGCTGGTTATATCGACAACCGAAGAATAATATCTGGTTAGATGCCGTAGGAGAAAAGAGATATGAGAATTTCCATGAAGTTTTTGATTTTCGGTGCGCTGGCGGTGGCTGCAATCACTGGGTGTGCCAGAAAAGAGTCTGCCAAGGTGGCGGCATCTGTGGATCAGGATTTTGTTAATGCATATGATGCATTTGAAATGGCAAAAAATCCACGCGCCAAGGTGGCCAGTGGTGATACAGTGTCTATGTCCGAAGGCGTATGGCTGGGGAATAAATCGATGGTGTTGGAACATCGAAACAATCTGCCGTCGCAATTTGAAACGGATACAGGGGTTACGATTTTGCTGAATGAGTCGGTGTCGTTGCAGGTTTTGGCCAATGATATTTATTCAATTACAGGGATTCCTGTTAAAATAGATGGGCAGGTGTCGGCCGATAAATTAAAGAAGTTGGTTAATGTGGCGTATACGGGTAAATTGTCGGGACTGTTAAGTCAGGTGGCGACGGATTTGGATTTGCTGTGGTACTATGATAAAAATTCAATCGTGTTTTATGAAACAGAAACCAAGACGTTTACATTATATGCGCTGGGGACCGAGGTTGCATATCAAACCGCAGTGTCAACAGATGATGCAAATGAAGTGTCCTTGGAATCAACGCTAAAAGAATGGGACGAAGTAGAAAGTGCAATTTCATCCATTATTGGTAAAAGTGATAATGCAGATTTTACAGTGTCGCGCAGTTTGGGTACGATTACAGTAACGGCATCCCCATCGATACTGGCGCGCGTGGGTGAATATATTGAACGCCAAAATAAACGCTTGAGCCAGTTAGTGACCATTGATGTTAAGGTATTGCAGGTTTCGATTTCGAATGATTCGGCGTTTGGTTTGAATTTGGCCGCGGCGATTAATTCGACATCTGGATTGAATATTGTTGCAAATCCGAAAAATAACTTGGCCACGACCGAGGCCAGTTCCATGAATATTGCGGTTCTGTCAAATACAGTGTCTGCATTGACGGGGGCGACGCATTTGGAAAATGGAACGTTGGTCGAAGGGGCGTACACCGCGGATCAGATTGCAAATGGTTCATTGTCAGGTGCCGCAGGCAGTAATGCACTTATCGAAGCATTGGCCAAGCAGGGCAAGGTATCATTGGTGACGAATGTTGGTGTGACAACGCGTTCAAATCGTGTTGCGCCGGTCAGCAATACGCGCACAACGGGTTATATCAAACGTTTTGAATCGCGCAACTTTACAACTGTTGAATCCAGTACGGTTGATCAGGACGATTTGGAAACAGGGTTCACAATGCAGTTGTTGCCGAATGTTTTAGAAAACGGAAAAATCTTGTTGTTGTTCCGTATGTCGGTGCGTGAATTGTTGCGTATGTCAACCCAGACGATTGGCGAAGTGACATTACAGTTGCCCGAGGTAGAAGAACGCAGTTTTATGCAGGAAGTTATCATGGAATCGGGGCAAATGTTGGTTGTGTCTGGGTTTGAAAAGCAGACAAACGAAGATACGCGTTATGGTCTGGGTGATCCAAACTTTATGGCGTTGTCTGGTTCGCGTGAAACGTCTGCCACACGTGAAGTGTTGGTTGTTATCCTGACACCGCAGGTATTGGTCAGCCCAATGGATGTAGAGCGTAGTATTCAACAGCATTGGGGCGCCCCACTGAACTAAAATAAATTATAATAAATTATCTAAAAACAAATCGGGCAACTCATGTAGCGTCTGTACACTACGTTGCCGGCCCCATCCTGCATCTGCGCCATTATCTTTTATTTTACGCTATGCAAGGGGTTGTTTTTTTGCGTCTGTACACTACGTTGCCCGATTTGCTTTTATCTAAATCATTCTAATTTATTTTACGCCAAGCAAGGGGTGGTGTGTATTGTTTGTTTAGGTATATGTTTTATATCTAACCATTTGCTTTTATCGTTTTGTTTTCGTATAATGTCAATGTCATGACGTGTTGTTATGATGGGGTGTGATAGCCCGTACCGAAGCGTCGGAATACATACTTAATGACGCGCGTGATGCGTCTTTTTTATTATTACGACGAAAAAGAAACTCCTGAACCCATTGGGTCAGGAGGGTTGCGATATATATAAATAAGCACACAATTCTTCGGATTGCTATCAACCTCCTGACCACTCAAATTTTCTGGGTGGTTTTTTCATTCATGAAAATAAAAAACAGGAGATTGAAAATGAAAAAATATTTTTTTATTTGTTCCATGGGCGGAATGTTGTTTCTGGTATCAAGGGTAGATGCTGTGGTGACGTACTGCGATTCGTCGGCTTGTTCTTATAATGATACTGGTTATATTCAACTGAATGCTGTTGCTAATTGTTGGAATGGTTTAAACGCGAATCCATCGGCAACCTGCTATGATAACTATATGGTATTGACGTGTTCTTTTGGGTGTGCGGATGGGTACGAAGAAAAAACGCAATCTGTAAGTGTGCCATGTACAGGCGGAACGGTTAGTTATACAACATGTCAATCTGTTTGCGCAGAGTGTACCGACTGCACATCTGACACCGCGTGGTCGGCGGCGGGTACGGGGTATCAAAAGAAGGTGACACGAACATGCAATTGTGGTACGTGTAACGAAGCAACATCCTATCGTTGCGCCGCTGGATATTATGGCAGTTCGTCAAATGGAACATCAGGATGCACTCGTTGTCCGTCGTCTGGCGGTGTATATGGTACCAGTGCAGCGGGCAGTACGGCGATAACATCGTGTTATATGCCATCGGGTACCAGTGTTTCTTTTTCAGACGGTACTGGTTCTGGGACAGCAAAATACACATCAAATTGTTATTACACGAATTAAAAAAACCGCCGATTGGCGGTTTTTAATTTTGCAGTTAAAACGCAATATTATGCCATTTTGGAAACTTTCTTGGCCAAACGTGAAATCTTGCGTGCGGCACGCTTTTTTGGCATAACCTTGCCAGCAGATTTCATGATTTTGCTTTCTGCGTTGCGGGCGGCGGTTGTTGCAGCGGCCTTGTCCCCAGATTCAATGGCGACCAATGCCTTTTTAGTTGCTGTCTTTACCGCACTGCGGCGCGCAGTGTTGATTGCGTTTTTCTTGGCCGAAACCAAAACTCTTTTTTCAGATGACTTATGATTTGCCACGTTATTTTCCTTTTATTTTTGTTTTGATTTTGGTATTTTATAAAAAACAAACATAAAATCAAGGAAAAATAACATGATATATTTTTGGGGCGTTTTAATTTCGTATTTTCTGGGCAGTATTCCAATGGGACTGTTGCTGACGCGCATGTTGGGCAAGGGGGATTTGCGCAAGGTTGGCAGTGGTAATATCGGGGCCACAAATGTGATGCGCGTCGGGGGACTGCGTATGGCGGGGTTGGTGTGGTTGCTGGATATGGCCAAGGCCATTGCCGCAGTATTTGTTGGACGGTATATTGCTGGCGATGCATTTGGTGCATGGTGCGGTTTTGCGGCGATTGTGGGACATTGCTATCCCGTTTGGTTAAAGTTTAAAGGCGGCAAGGGGATTTCGTCGCTGTTTGGTGTATTGTTGGCGGTCAGTCCGATGTCTTTTGTGGTGTGTGGAATTGAATGGCTGACGGTGGCACTGACCAGTGGGATTTCATCGCTGGGGGCGGTGATTGTGTTCTGTTTGATTCCGGTGTTGGGTTTTGTTATTAGTGTGCAGGTCGGTTGGGCGTTCTTGTGCATTGGACTGCTGTGTATGTGGCGGCATCGCGAAAATATCAAGCGGTTGATTTCTGGGACGGAATCGCATATTGAGTGGAAATGGAAGAAATAAAAAAATGGCGGGCGTGGTGCCCGCTGTTTTTATTTGTCTTTATTTTTATGTGATTTTGTGGTATAATGCAACAAAGCGTTAAGGGAAAGAGAGTATGAAAAAAATCGTATCTGTTTTTGTGTTGTGTATGATGGGAACGTCGGCATTTGCGTTGGCACCGGTTGGAACGGCCAGACGGTCAATGTCGGATCAGATGATGGCGGCACCGCGTGCAGTTGCGTCCAAGGCCCAGATTTCTGCGGGTGCGGTTCAGGCAACCCAGTCGGCGGCGATTAATCAGGCAACAATCAAAGATGTAAATGGTACGGCGGCAGATTTGGCCGTTAAGCCCGAAGAAATGAAACCTGCAGACAAGGTTGATATGCGTGAAAAAGAACGTGCGGCGTGTCTGAATAATAATATTGGTATTGGGAACACGTTTGTGTGGGCATCGCGGTACAGTAATTTGAATGACTATTCTACGATGGTCGAAGATGTGGAAGAACCAGAAAATAATACATGCTTTGTGCGGGTGGAATTGAAATCTAGTGATGCCAAGATTAGTGTGGCAGATATTGCAGGCAAGTATTATGAAATGGGTAAAAATATTGCCTGTGGGGAATGGGCAAACTATGACATGTTAAAGGGTCGTATCTTGGATGCGAAAAAGTCTGCACGTACATGGGCGACGGTTGGTGGCGCGGTTGGTGGCGCGGCCGTTGGTGTTGGTGCGATGGAATTGTTTGGAAATAAACTGATTGGTGGTGATGTGCAGGGGCAGAAAAGTATGTCGGGTGATGAACTGTTGCGTTCACAGTTGGCGGTATTGAAAAAAGATAACAAGGGCGAATATGACAAATTTATACGCCACCTGCGTAATTTGAAGACCGAATGTGAAAACAAAGTTTGGGACGGACGCACAGATGAAGAAAAAGATGCGTTGTGTGATGAGTATGATGGCATATTTGATTTAGTTGCCAGTAAGTAAGACTTAAACCCACCGTTCAGGTGGGTTTGTTTTTGGGTGCGTTTTGGCTTTATTTATGTTGTGCGTTTGCATATTATATATGTATGTCTGATTTGTTTGAAAAATTGTTAATTTTACGTACGGCGGGAATTGGGCCGGCAAAGTATGCGGAATTGGTGCGTCGATTCGGATCTGTTAGTGCGGCGGCCGAATCGTTAAATGCAGATGCGGCCATGCGCGACAAGGTGCAACAAGAAATGGCGCGTGCGCAAGCATTGGGGATTCATTATATTTCAGATGATGATGTGCGTTATCCGGCGGCGTTGCGTATGATTAAGAATCATCCGCCGGTGATTTCTGTGCGGGGAAATTTAGATGTATTGCAAAAATCAATGGTGTCGATTGTTGGTACGCGGCATGCGACCGCCACAGGGATGGGATTTGTTGCCGACATTGCCCAGCGGTTTGCAGAACAGAATCGGGTTGTGGTGTCGGGGATGGCGATTGGGACTGATACGGCGGCGCATCGTGGTGCGTTGCGTGCCACAGGAAATGCACAGACGGTTGCGGTGCTGGCCGGTGGGGTTGATTATATTTGGCCTATGGAAAACGAAGCGTTGTATTGGGAAATTGTTGCGCGTGGTGCAATTATTAGCGAGATGCCAGTTGGATTTGTACCAGTTGCGACAAATTTTGTTCAGCGAAATCGCTGGGTCGCAGGATTGTCGGAAACGCTGATTCTGGGCGAGGCAGATTTAAAATCAGGTTCAATGACGACGGCGCGATTCGCCGTTGATTATGGACGCGATGTTTGGGCGATTCCATCGCACCCCGCAGATTTGCGGGCCGCAGGGCCAAATTCACTGATTCGTTCGGGGAATGCGCGACTGTGTATTGGGGCATCTGACTTCTTTGAAGATGTGAAGAAAGGTGTCCCAAAGAAAAAAAGTTTGGAAAAAAATGATGCGGAAAATAATCTTGTTGACGCATTAGGAACAATTCCTGTGTCAGAGTCTGTATTGGCACAGGTTGTCAAAAAAACAGTTTCGGAAATTAAGGGCGAATTGGTGGTCTTGGAATTGCAGGGTTTAGTGCGAAAAGTTGACGGTGGATATGTGCGCGCGTAAATTAAAAAATGTCTATACAGTGTATATACAAAGTCCAGAAATCTGGCAAAAAAACGAATCGTTGTCAAAAAATAAAAGTGAGTTTTTTTGTTAATATTTGGTTGTAAACTAAAAATTATCTTATAACTTATTTGACGTATCCAAAACGATAAAAGGTAATCAAAAAAATAGGAATCGATTTTTATTTTGGTCTGAAAAAACAGCCACGATAGAAAGAGATTTCAAAACAAAAGAAACGAGCGAGAGAGTTAAAAGTAGGACAATTAAAATATCGTGATTCTGTTGGAAAGGGCAGGGAAACGGTATTTTGTGTGGGTGGCTTTTACAACCTGAAAAAAAGTGTGGGTTGTTGGAAAGAAACCGGTTCAGGCAGGAAACTCTTTCGGGGAAGGAAAGGAGAAACGACATGCAGGCAGCGGCAAAAACACAAATGACAAACTTGGAAGTTATCAAGGGGGCCATTGCCGCGAAAATTGATTCTGCTGCGTTTACATCTTGGATTGCACCTTTGTCGTTTGATGTGGTTGATGATACATTGGTACTGGGGGCGCAGAACCAGTTTTCAGCAGATTTTATTAACAGTGTTCATTCGGGTGTTCTGGCGGCGGTGGCGGCGGAATTTGGTTTGGGGCTGAATATTGTTGTACGTGGTACAGCGGCACGCGGCGCGGCACCAATCGCAAATGATAACAAGGCACAGGCATATGCACCGGTTGCAACCCCAGCAGCAGATGTGGCGGCAACATTTGATGCATTTATTACAACAGATGAAAATATGTTTGTTGTATCGGCATGCAAAAAGTTGGCGGCAGGTTTGGTTCCTTTTTCACCATTGTTTATTTATGGCGTGGCGGGATGTGGTAAATCATTGTTGGCAGATTGCATTGCAGGTGCCGCATCGGGTCGCGTTGTCAAGATGAGTGGCGCACAGTTTGTTTCAGAATTTACACGCAGTTTGAAAGAACACAATGTTTTCGCGTTCAAAGATTATTGCCGTAATTGCGAAACATTTATCTTGGATGATGTTCAGGCGTTGTCTGGCAAAAAAGCATCGACCGAAGAATTTTTGCAGTTGGTTGTTGATTTGCGCAATGCAGGCAAGAATGTTGTTTTGACTGCGAACGCGGCACCAAGCAACCTGACAGGATTTGATCGTCATGCACAGGGTTTGATGGCATCGGGTTTGGTTGCAGATGTTGTTGCGCCAAATGCATATGTCAAGACAACAATGCTGAAACGCGCAGGGGTCAAGGCGGATGTTGCAGACCTGTTGGCGACACGTATTGCAAATGATGGACATATGATTGCAGGTGTTGCAACAAAAATTAAAACATATGTTGACCTGATGGGTGCGGCGGTTGATATGGATGTGGCATCGCGTCTGTTGGCGGATACATTGCAGGCGGTAAAAACACCAATGGCAATGGTACGTGATATGTGTGAAAAATTGGGTGTGTCATATGATGCTGTGTGTGGTAATGGACGCAGCCGTTCATTGGTTCTGGCACGTCAGACGATGATGGCGGTTTTGAAAGAAGCGACATCTTTGTCTTTGGCGGAAATTGGTAATTTTGTTGGCGGACGTGATCATGCAACAGTTCTGTATGGTATCAAGCAGATTGAAAAACAAAAGGCATGTGATTTGGTTTTGGCCGCGCAGATTCAACAGTTGGTTTGTGAATGCAAATAATAAAAAAGTTTCTTTTCTTTCGTTAACGCCTGCGGTTGTTGTGGGCGTTTTTATGTTTGGAATATCCCAAGAAATGTGGTAAAATATATGTGATAGGTATAGGAAATTGTGCCGAATTTAGACATAGTTTAGTTTCGGTGGTGAGAAAGGGGAGAATTAATGAAAAAAGCGTTGTTTGCGGTATTGGCAATGTGTTTTGTTTCAATGAATGCATATGCAGGGTGCAAGTTGCTGGCGTGTGAATCGTTTAGTTGGTATGAACCGAATGGTTGGGTTCAGGCAGATCCGTCTGGAAATCAATGCTGGGGTTGTGGATTAGGTGGTAATTCTTGTGGTAATCATGATGTTGTGCCGTATGTCGATGGTTTGGGCGATGTTGTTGGGCTGTATCAGTGTACATTTGGCTTTAGCAATTCGTTTGAAAATTATGAGCCAGGGGTATTTTGTGATAATTCGCAGCTAAAGGCTGCCAGTGTTTCTGGTATCGATTTAACAAATGCCAAAAAGACATATAGATTAAAGGGGCGTGCGACATCTTCAACCAGTTTGGGGGATTGGGATGTATTTCAAGGCAGTGCGGCATGTATTTATGTAGAATGTAAAGCCGGTTTTGTTCCAAATGCCGATAAGACGGCGTGTATTGCCGATACACGTGAATCGGTATGTGTAAATTCAGGGGGAACATATGCAGGTGGTGTTTGTTCCTGTGATGCGGGTAAAAAATTAAAGCAAAATACGGGCAAGACCGCGTGTGAATGTGTCAGTGCTGACTATGAATTTATTGCGGCCAGTAAACAATGTGAAGAAACAGCAGCGTCCAGACAGCGCAGACAGCAACGGCAGCAGCAACAACAAACTGCTATAAAGCGCAAAAACTGTGAAGACAGTGGCGGTACATGGGCGGGTGGCGCGTGCAGTTGCGCGGCATCCAAGAATCTGCGTTTAGCAGGTGAAGAGTGTGTATGTGTTGATGCAAATTATCAGTGGGACGCAGGCAGCAAGACATGTAAAATAACAGATATTGCCGCATTAAAACGTGCGTGTGAGGCCGCCACAGGTACATACTGGACCGGTAAAGAATGCAAGTGTACACAGGCGAATTTCTGGTTTGATGGTGCAAAGTGTATTGAAAACCCTGATATTGTTGCGTGCAGAAGTGTGCGTGGTGCCGTATGGAATCAGTTGGAAAGTAAATGTAAATGTGCGGATGCAAAAAAGGTGATTTCTGGGGATCAATGTGTCGAAACAGAAGATGCGCGCAGGGAACGCGAAGCCGCAGAGCAGGCCGCCATTATCGTTGCGATAAAGTCGCGTATCAAGACCGCATCAAAGACATTGGATGAAATTCGTGCAGGGTTTGATGTCAGTGTGTGGAAAGATGAAGAAGGTAAATTTAATACATCGCGTTTGGTATCAGATTCTGTGGCCGGTGTTGTGTTGGGTACGGCCGGTGGATTGATAACCAGTAATGTTGTGAAAAAGAACCAAGTTGAAAATGGTTTTGAAGACATTCAATGCACAGTTGGTGGACAGGTTGTTGCCAACTGGGGTGATGAGTTCCGCGTCGGTATCCAATAAACAGATGATGGAAAGACAGAAAAAAAATCCCGCGTTTGCGGGATTTTTTTATCGTTGTTGTAATTTGTTCTTTTCAATAAAGTCATTTATCAATTTTACACGCAAAGATATTTGGTGTTGCATATCTTGGCGTGATGCATGATTCAGACGTTGCATATAATTGTCGTTGTATTCGTCAAATACGTACATTGATTCTGGATAGATTTGGACAACGGGTTTGCCGGTTTCTTTGTCCAGATATTCGATAATTTGGCATGACAATTTTGGTCCCAAGATTTCTGACAGGACTTTGTGTTTTTGTGCCATATCCGATGCGCATGGGTTTGGAAAATCTTTGGATGACAGCCAGCCCATGTCGGTGTTTTGTTGTTTGCCGTTTAATGTGATGACGGGCAGTGGTGTATTGCGACACATGCTGAACAGGTTCAGTTGGGCCAACACGTTAAACGTTATTGTGTATGTGTTCTTTTTCTTTTTACTGATATGTGTTGGCGCAATGGTGGCCTGCACAGGTTGTTCTGAAACAACAGGTGTTGGTTGTGTTCTATTTGTTTTCAACGTATCAAACAGTCCCATAATTTAAATCCCTTTGGTTTGGTTGAGTATAATATAGTACAAAATAATCGGTTGTCAATATATTCGCTTATTTTTGTTTTGTGTGTATTTGGTAATACAGATCGCGGCGTGTTGCGTGGTTCAGGCGGGAAATACCGTCTGATGGGCCCAGTATGTTTTTGTTTGGCAACAGGGTTAATACAGGTTTAAGCGTTTGTTTGTCCAGATATTCGGTTATTGTGTATGTTCGGCTGACGGATTCTGATTCGGCAATCTGGCGTGCTGCGCGACCAGATAAAAGTATCGATGCAAAAGCGTTTTTCACAGGTGTGCCATTGATAGATACCACCGGCACAGGGCAGTTGGTCAATTTATCGATGATTTTGAAACGGTGTAAAAACGTTGGTTTGATGATGTATGTATTTTTACGCTTTTTAGTTGTGGGGCGTGTTGCGTTTAATATCGCATTCAGTTCGTGTTGCGACAAAACACGCCCGACAGAATACACAGAAAACAATATCAGCATCCACAACATTGCAATTTACACAAACAGGTCTTTGACAAATTGGGCGTGTTCTGTGATAAAGCGGAATCGGAATTCTGGCTTTTTACCCATTAATTCAGACACGATTGTGCGTGTTTTTTCAGTGTCTTCGATGCCGTCGTCGGTTCTGGGTGGCAGGTCAACGCGAATTAACCGGCGCGTTTTTGGCGACATTGTTGTTTCTTTTAATTGGTTTGGCATCATTTCGCCCAACCCTTTGAATCGAGAAATCTCAACTTTTTTATTTTTGTACTTTGTCGTTTTTAAGCGTTCCAGTTCTTCGTCAGTGTCAACGTAAATCGATTCGGTGCCACAGGTTAATTTATACAATGGCGGACATGATAAATACAGGTGCCCACCATAAATAAGTTGGGGCATGAACTGATAGAAAAACGCCATCAGCAGTGATGCAATGTGGCTGCCGTCAACGTCGGCATCGGTCATGACGATGATCTTTTCATAGCGTAATTTGTCTTCGTTCCAATCTTTGGCAGTGCCGGCCCCGATGATGTCAATCAAATCGTTTAGTTCGCGGTTATTACCAAAGCGTTCGTCCGAATTGGATATTACATTTAAAACCTTGCCGCGCAGGGGCATAATGGCCTGAGTCGCGCGATCGCGTGCCTGTTTCGCGGTGCCACCCGCCGATTCCCCTTCGACGATGAATAATTCTGTGCCGGCAATGCCATGCTTGGAACAGTCGGCCAGTTTCGCCGGCATGCGAATGCGTTTGGTCGGGGTTTTGCGTGCAACGTCTTTGACCTGTTTTGTTTTGATGCGCGCATTTGCCAGATTGATTACGAATTCCAGCAGGGCGTTCGCAGTTTTCGGATCAGATGCCAAGAACATTTCCCATGGATCGCGCAGTGCGTTTTCAGTATATCTGGCGATTTCAGGGTTTGATAATTTTTCCTTGGTCTGACCCAAAAATTGTGGTGTTTTATAGAATACAGATACGATTGCAGCAACAGAATCAAATACGTCGTCGCCGATAATGGTTGCGGCGGCCTTGTTATTTACTTTCTCGCCGTATGCCTTGATTCCCTTGGTAATTGCAGATTTGAATCCGGTTTCATGTGTGCCGCCGTCAATTGTTGCGATTGTGTTGCAATAGGACGAGAAAAAGCCATCGTCAGATGCCGCACCATTTTCATCGGTTAAAAATGTTAATGCCCATTCAACACGACCACAGTCATCGGGAAAGTCAACACTGCCGCTGAAAATACGTGGTAAAATGCGTGGTTTGGAATCTGTCTTTTCTGCCAAGAAGTCCGCCACCCCATTTGGATAATAGAATGTGGTTGTGGCAGGAATATTCATATCTTCGGTCAGCAGGGCCGGATTACAAGACCAGTCAATTTTTACACCGCGGGACAGAAATGCCTTGGCACGTGCCATGCGATATATTTTAACCGGTTTAAATGTCGCGTTCGCACCAAAGATTTCGTCGTCGATTGTAAAGCGGATTTTTGTACCATGTTTGTTCGTTGGTTCGCCACGCGTCATTGGTGATGTGGTGATACCACGTGAAAAAGTCTGGTGCCAATTATAGCCATCGCGGGCAATGTCAACCACCATTTCAGATGACAGGGCATTTACAACCGCAGAACCAACGCCATGCAAACCACCACTGGTTTTGTAAACATTATTATTAAACTTACCACCAGAATGCAGGGTTGTTAAAATAACCTCTAGTGCGGATTTGTTTGGGAATTTTGGATGTTCATCCACAGGAATGCCGCGGCCGTCGTCGGTGATTTCAATCGTTTTTGAATCAATCAGATTTACGGTGATTTTCTTGGCAAAGCCGGCGACGGCTTCGTCAATCGAATTGTCCATAATTTCAATCGGCAGGTGATGCCATGCCTTTTCATCTGTGCCGCCAATGTACATCCCAGGGCGCAGGCGAACCGGTTCCAGTCCTTCGAGTACCTGAATGTCTGATGCGTCGTATGTGTTTGTTTTCTTGTCTGTCATGATGCTTTTATTATTAGAACATTTTTGATTTTTTCGCAAGCCCAAAGAATTTCAACCTAAATCGTATTTGGGGGTTGATTTTTTTGCTGTGGGGGCTATATATTTTATAACGAATAAATATATGGACCAATAAAAATGAATAAAAATCCCTATGAAGTTTTGGGCGTGGCCCGCGATGCGTCAGATGCAGATATTAAAAAGGCATACCATAAACTGGTTATGAAATATCATCCAGATAGAAATCCAGATAACAAAGACGCAGAAGAAAAGTTCAAAGAAGTTAATAACGCGTTCGATATATTAAAAGATCCGCAAAAACGTGCGGCGTATGATCGCTTTGGTGATGCGGCGTTCGCCGGCGGTAATGGTGCCGGTGCCGGTTTTGGTGGTGGTAATCCATTTGGTAATGGGGCGTTTCACTTTAATATGGGGGGCGGCGCAGGGATGGAAGATATCCTGCGCGAGGCAATGCGTGGATTTGGCTTTGGCGATTTTGGTGGTGGACCACAGCGCGGTGCACCCCAGCGTGGTGGACGCGATTTACTGGACGAAGTGGTAATTGATTTAAAGGATGCGTTCTTTGGTAAGACACATACTGTAAAGTTTTCCAGTAATGTAGAATGTGCAAAATGCCATGGGCATGGTACCAGTAATGGTGAACCGGCACCAGTGTGCAGTCGATGTGGGGGCAGTGGATTTGTGCAGACACGCCAAGGGTTCTTTGCGATGGAACAACCATGTCCAGACTGTAATGGACTGGGGCGTAAGATTAGTAAACCTTGCAGCGAATGCAATGGCACAGGAACACAACATAAACAACGTACGTTAGAAGTTAAAATTCCAGCCGGTATCGAAGATGGGGCGCGGTTGCGTCTGGCCGGACAGGGCGAGGCAGGCATCAACGGTGCGCCGGCAGGGGATTTCTATTTAGATGTTCGTGTGCGGCCGGACAAGCGATTTGAACGCCATGGCAATGATTTGATTATGCGCATGGATGTGCCATTTACGACATTGGCACTGGGGGGCGAGATTGAGATTGAAACCATTGATGATAAAAAATTGTCGGTCAAGGTGCCCAGTGGAACGCAGGTTGGTGAAAAGTTGCGTGTGCGTGGACATGGTATGCCATCGGCGCGTCGTGCGGGTGGATTTGGCGACCTGTATATAGATGTCGCGATAAAAATTCCAACGAAGTTATCGGACAAGCAAAAGAAGTTGCTGAACGAATTTGCCGGAACCAAAAGTGATAAAAAAAGTTGGTTCTGATGATAATTAAAAACCGCCGTATACGGCGGTTTTTGTGCGTATAGCGCGTTTTTTTATTTTATCTTTTTCATATGTCCCAAGAATGTTTGGGTGTACTGGGTTGCAGACCACAGTGATGCAACCAAGGACAACCACAGGCCCCAAATGCCAATGTATGGCAGGGTATAGATTAAGTACATTAAGGTACGGCTGTCTGTGTTGGGGGTAATCATTGTACTGATGACAAAGATTAGCAAGAATGCCGCAATCGAAATCATTTGTAATGTTGTCTTGATTTTTCCCATTGAAAAACGCGCCTTGGGGACGGGCATTTCAATTTTCTGGGTGCCCAGAAATTCACGCAGGCCGGATATGTACAGTTCACGTGCGACCATTAATATTACAGGGACGACGATAAACCATACTGGCATCATTACGGTTAACATAATCAGGGTGTTTACAACCAATAATTTATCGCCAATGTGATCCATAACGCCACCAATCTTGGTGCAGACGTTATATTTGCGTGCCAGATAACCGTCGAACCAGTCAGACATGGCCGCCAGAACATACAGAATGAACGTCGTCCAATACAGTTCGAACATTAATGTTGGAATAATTGCAAATGCCGCAGCAATGCGGAATGCAGATAAAAAGTTAACAAAGAATTTCATATGTTTTCTCCTTTGGGTTAATAATATATGAATGGTGTAATTATATCACTTCTGAATGAAAATGGGCATATATTTTTTCGGCGGCATTTTTTCCCAATCCAGATACGTGTTTTAGTGCGTTCAGGTCTGCATCCATTATTGCGCGAACGGAACCAAAATGTTGAAGCAGGGCGCGTTTTCGTGCTGGGCCGATGCCGTCGATTTCGTCCAGTACAGATGCAGTTAGTTGTTTGGCGCGAACACTGCGATGATATGTGATTACGAAACGGTGCGCTTCGTCGCGTACGGCGCGCAGCATCAGAAACAGTTGAGAATCTTTGGGCAGGTCATGATATTCTGTGCCGTCGGGCAGTATAAAGTGTTCGTCGCCGTCACGCACAACCCCCTTGGTAACGCCGAATACGGGGATGCCGTTCGCGGCGCGATTTGCAATGCGCCATTGCGCAGGGCCGCCGTCAACAATAATTAAATCCAGTTTTGGGCCGCGTTCGGTTGCACGTTTTACAAATTCGGACATCATTGCGATGTCGTTGCCGGCGCGTGATTTGTCATGCAGTTTAAAATGGCGATAGCCAGATTTTTCAAATCCGTTATGGCCGAATGTTATCATTGCACCAACAGGTTGTTTGCCGAACAAGTGTGAATTATCAAATACGCCAGCCAATCCGATTTTTATGTTTAGCCATTTTTCTAGTTCTGATACGTTTTTGTTCCAGTCTAAATTTGGTGTATACGGCGATTCGTGCCGTATACCGCGATTTGATGTGTGGGTTAGTGCGGTGATTTTGTCGCGTATGGCGGCGGCAGATTCGTAATCCATTTCGGCGGCAAACTTTTTCATTTGTGTGTTTAGGTCTGCGATGATTGGGGCACTATCGCCGGTTAGTATTTTGCGCGCTATACGGACGTTTTCTGCGTATTTTTGTTTGTCGGGATTGCAGCATGGTGCGCTGCAGCGTCCGATTTGATGCAGCAGGCATGGGCGCGTTCTGTTGCGCATTTGTGTGTCTGTGCAGGTGCGAATTTGGCATACGCGCTGAATTGTTTTTATGGTTTCGTTTAATGCCGAAACAGATGGGTATGGGCCGTATACGTCGCGTCGTTGTGCAATGCGACCGCGAAATTTTAACAGGCGCGGAAAGTCGCTGTGGGTCAGTGCCAACATGGGGTACATTTTCCCATCGGTCAGCATAATGTTGTACTTTGGTTTTTGTGTTTTGATTAATTCTTGTTCGCGAATAAGTGCGTCTGATTCGGTTGGAACGGTTTCCCATTCAACGCGGGTAACCAGCGTGCGCATAACCTGTTTATGTAATTCCAGTTTCGATATATCTAAATACTGGCGCAGGCGGTTGTTAAGATTCTTGGCCTTGCCCACGTATAACAGGTTGCCGGTGGCATCGTACATCTTGTACACGCCAGAGGTGTGTGGGGCATTTTCAATCAAATCAGAAAATTGAATATTCATAATCTTTATGATAGAATAAGATTAATTAAATAGCAAATAGAGGTTGAAAATGACACAAGAATCTGGACGTTCGATGATTGAAATGCTGGGGGTGTTGGCCATTATGGGTGTTATTACCGTTGGGGCAATCGGTATGATATCGACGGCGATGCGTACACAAAAGTTAACGACGGTAAATGACGAAGTTGTGCAGATGGTGACCATGGTGCGTAATATTCATGGTGAATACGACGATTTTTCAAATATGAATGGAACAACAATTTTTAGTGCGATTGGTATGTCTAATAAGAATCCGTATGGGGGTACTTATGAACTGTCGGTGGATCCATCTAATCCGCGTCAATTTGTTGTAAAAATTGGTGGGCTGGGGCAGGGTGAATGCGAATCGCTGTTAGCCAAGGCATGGTCTGATTCGGTGGGGTATATTTCATCGAACAAAAAAGAAGGTGGGGCAACAGGTTCGTGCAAAGGGGCAAGTGGTACGAACTATGTCCAGATAACATACGGCGAATAAGTTTTTATTCTGTGCCAAGCGGGGTTTTAGTATGGCGGAGTTTGTTAATGTTTCCAAGGTAGAAGATGGAACGCGTTTGTTGCGTTGGTTCTTGCGACATTTTCCATCAATGCCCCAGCGCGAGTTTTATAAATTATGTCGTGGCGGACAAATTCGTGTGAATTCAAAGCGTGTGCGTGGAACCGAGGTTCTGGGTACAGGCGATGTGATACGTATTCCGCCGACAATTATGGCCTATGCCGAGGTGCGTGCCAAGAAAACAGAAACCGGTGAAAAGTTTTCTTTGGCAGATTTAGAAATGTTGCGCAAGTGTATTGTTCACAACGATGAAGATATTGTCGTTTTCAATAAACCCGCAGGATTGGCCGTACAGGGCGGGACGGGGATTCGAAAGTCTGTGGATAAAATGGCGGCTGCATTGTTCCCATATGACAAGATTGCGTTGGTGCATCGTCTGGATAAAGAAACCAGTGGTTTGTTAGTGGTGGCGAAAAATCAGCGTGCGGCACAAAATCTGGCCAATCAATTTCAGGCCAAGACGGCGCACAAGGAATATTTGGCATTGCTGAATGGGGACGTGAACCCAAGACGTGGTGTTATAGATAACTATATGTTAAAGGGGCAGGTCTTTGATGTGCCGAATCGGTTGAACGAAGGTGCGGGACCACGTCCGCAACGTGCGATTACAGAATATAGTGTGTTGGGCAGTGCCGCGGGGCATTTGTCGTGGGTTCAGTTTTCGCCCAAGACAGGACGAACACATCAATTACGACTGCACAGTGCGTTTTCATTGCGTGCGCCGATTGTGGGTGATGGACTGTATGGCGGCCGACAAGTCGCCAATGGGCCGTTGGCGGCGATGTTGGAAACAAATAACTTGTTTTTGTTCGCGTATAAGTTAACATTTCAGCACCCGCGGACGGGGCGTATGATGACACTGCGTGCGGTGGTGCCGGATTTTATGGTGCCTGTGATGCGTTTCTTGGAATTTAAACTGCCATGAAAGTAAAAAGAAAAAGTGTATTTTTTTCGATTGTGCGGATTTTCGGCCTGTTTTTTGTCGGGCTGGTTGTGGCGGTTGTGGTTGCGTTAAGTCAGGTTAATTTAGAAACTTTGCGTGGGAATGTGTTGGCGATGTTGCAGGATGCAACAGGGTTGCCGGTTGAGATAGATGGGGCAGTGTCGTGGAAATTTTCTGTGCGACCACATGTTGAACTGAATCAGGTGCGTGTTGCAAATGCGGCGTGGGCGAAAAATAAGTATGCATTCAGCGCCGAGAAGATTGATGTGCGACTGAATCTGATTTCTTTGTTTCGAGATAGGCCCACAATTCAAAATGTAAAAGTTTATGATGCCAAAATTAATATTGAAAAAAATGCAGATGGACAGTATTCGGTGATGCCGTCTGGTGGTCAAGTCGTTGTGGCAGATGGCGCGGTTGCGACGGTGGAAAAATATCCGTTCAAAGATGCAGGTCTGGGTGGGGTAGAGGTTAAAAATCTGCGGGCGAATATTCTGGGAAATGTGTATTCGATGTCTGGGTTTCATGTTCGTCTGGCACCGACAAGGGATGCGCGTGAATATACAGGTTGGATCAAGGCAGATGTTGATGTATCACCATTTGTGATAAGGTTTGGTGAATATAATTCTGAAAGAAAGATTTATCCTGTGCAGGTGGCGTTGTCCATGGGGGGCGAGGCATTGATTGCAAATGTTGCGCTGGAAGGGACCAGTAAAATGCCGATTGATTTTATTATCAAGGGCGAGATTCCGAATATGGATTTAATTGGCAGGATTATTGGCAAAGACTGGTCAGGGGTTCCCAGTGTGCGACTGAATGTGGCCGGTGGATTAGATCGAAAAAAGTTGACGTTGCGTAAATCGTCTGTGATGGTTAATGGTACAGAATTTACCGTATCGGGCAGTTATGATTGGTCCAAGAAGGTGCCGGTTGTTAATGCAGATGTTCACTCGTATAATGTAGAGTTGGCACGCCTGTTTCCAAATATGTATGGGCATCAGTGGATTCGACCGAATCGCGATTTAAATGTCTTTAAAGATATACCGCTGTTTGGTGGGGAGTTCTTGGGCAAGACGGTTAATTTGTATTTAGATGTTGATAATTTGATTGTATATCGTGATTTGAATATTCAAGATGTTGATTTGACATTGAGGGCGCAAGATAATCATGCGCGAATCGATATTGACGCAACAGTTGCAGGTGGCGATGTCGAAGGGGCGATTGATGCAGATATTGATGCCGATGGTCATATCTGGGGACAGGTTGGTCTTATTGGTGAACGTGTTTATGTTGGGGAAGTCTTGCAACAGATTCACAAGGCGGATTTCTTGTCTGAATTGCCAGTGAATATCGAGATGTATGTTCAAGCAAATGGAAAAAATTTATCCGAAGTGATGCAGACCATCACAGGGCCAGTCTATGTTTATTCTGTGGCGGCGGGGTATGCGCATTCGGCATTGGTGTCATATATGTATGGGACGGATTTTCTGACATCACTGCGGCATGGTATTCAAGATTTGTTCAGTTCTGAAAAGAAGTACAATCAAATCAAGGTTTCGTGTGTTGCATTGAATGCCAAGTTGCGTGATGGGGTGTTTGAAACACAAAACGGCGTGGCGGTCGAAACAAATGCAATTAATATTCGATTGGCAGGGGCGTTGAATCTGGGTGATGAAGAAATGAAATTGTCTTTGACGACGGTGCCAGTGCGTGGATTGAAGTTGTCTTTGACGGGCAAGGTGGTAAATTCGATTGAACTGACCGGCAGTTTGGCGGAACCAGACATTAGAATCAGTGGGGCGGCGGTTGCAGGCAAGGTAGCATCGGCCACAGGTTTGGGATTGCTGCTGGCACCATTTACAGGTGGTATTGGATTGGTGGCTGGGACCGGTATTGGACTGGTGGCGGGGGATCTGTTGGAAAATTGGCTGGCCGATGATAATCCATGCGAAACCGCCATGGAACGTGGCGCGCCACTGTACAGGGATGATCCAGAATGGATGGGGCGACCAATGGCAGAGTTGGTTAACAGTATTTTAGAAAATAACGGAAATAATTTTTAAACATCAAAGAAAAGGATAGAGCAAAATGTTTAATTGGGTTGGATTGGTTCAGGTTTTAATTATCGCGATAATGATGTGGATGTTTTATCGCAGTTTTATTCAGAATACACAGTCTGAAAAGTTGGTGCGTGGGTTGCTGGGGCTGGCAGGGCTGTGGGTGTTAAGTTTTGTGTTGTCGTGGATGCGGTTGGATTTGCTGGCCAGTTTTTTGCACTATACGGCGCTGTTCTTGTCGTTAAGTTTAATTGTTGTGTTCCAGCCAGAATTGCGCAAGTTTATGGCCTTGTTGGGGAATATCGAAGGGTGGCGGCGCGTGTTAAAACGTGGTGGGCTAAAGACCAAAGATACCAAATCGTTGGATGCGATTGTGTCGGCGGTGGAATATATGTCTGCCAAGCATACGGGCGCATTGATTGTTTTTCCCAGTACGCTGGATGAAAGTGCAATCGATAAAAAAGGCGTTGCGATTGATGCAAAAATCAGCAGCGAATTGTTGTTAACAATTTTCTTTAACAAAACACCCCTGCATGATGGGGCGGTGATTATTGAAAATCAACGTATTGCATATGCAGGTGGTATTTTACCCTTGTCCCAGAACAACCTGAATTGGAAGTATGGCACGCGTCATCGTGCCGCACTGGGGTTAAGCGAGGTGTCGCGCGCCGTTGTTTTGGTCGTATCCGAAGAGTCCGGCGATATTTCAATCGCGGAAAAGGGCAAGTTTACCAAGTATGACGATATGAAGAAGTTGCGCGCCAAGTTAGAGAAAGTGCTGTTAAAATAAAATCTAATGGCGTATCTGTGGGCGGGGCCGGCAACTCATGTAGCGTTTGTACACTACGTTGCCGGCCCCATGCCGCATCTGCACCATTATATGTTATTTTATTTCCAATGTGATGCGGGGTGTTTTTTTATTGCGCTTTTGGTCTTGCGCCGAATCGGTGTTTTTTGCTAAAGTTGAATCAAAAGAGTGTAGGACAACACATATATAGATAAGGAAACAGGAGCGTTATCATGGAATTTTCAGTGTTTCGTCAGGTATTGATACGTGCGCTGGGGCATATGCAGTCCATCGTGGAAAAGCGTGCGACATTGCCAATATTGATGAATGTTAAAATAGAAGTGGCAGACGATTTGGTTTTGTCTGCGACAAATGTTGATTTGGAATTGGTTGAACATGTGGCGGCGGATATTACGCTGGGGGGCAAGATTACTGTTCCTGTGCAGATGTTGTATGATATTGTGCGTAAATTGCCAGATGATGCAGAGATTTCTTTTAAACAATCTGGGGATCAGTTGGTTGTGTCCAGTGGGCGTGCGGTATTTCGTTTGCCAACGTTGCCGGCGGAAAATTTCCCTGCGATGGCGGGCAGCAATTTAACCACCAAGTTCCAGATGACAACAGGTGATTTGGCGCACCTGATTAATCAGACCAAGTTTGCAATCCCAACAGATGATGTTCGTTATCATTTGGGTGGTATCTATTTCCATATTGCAGAAGATGGCGAAGAAAAGAAATTGACCGCCGTTGCAACCGATGCCCAGCGTATGGCGCTGTGTGCGATGCCAGCCCCAGTGGGCAGTGCGGAAATGCCAGCGGTAATTTTGCCACGTCGTGTGATTGGTGAATTGTCCAAGTTGTTGGAAGATGCCAATGTTGATGATGTGATTGTTGAATTGTCAGATACCAAGGCGCGTTTCACAGTTGGCGCCGCAACATTGACCAGCAAATTGGTTGATGCACAGTATCCAAACTATCGCGTTGTAATTCCAAAGGGTAATGACAAGATTGCGATTTTGGACAGGAAACAGTTTATCAATGCGGTGGACTTGGTTTCGGTGGCCAGTGTTGATAAAACCAAGTCTGTTCAGTTGACATTTAGTATGAATAAGTTGGTTATCAATGCGTCCAGTCCGGATGCCGGTACCGCAACCCAAGAATTAGATATTGAATATAATGGTGATACTTCGTTTACTGTTGTGTTTAATGTAAAGTTCTTGTTAGATGTTGCAGGTCAGGTTGAAGGCGAAAAGTTCCAGATGGAAATGCAGGATCCATTGGCGCCGACGAAAATCAATTCGGTCGACAAAGATACAGACGCGTTGTATGTTTTGATGCCGATGCGTATGTAAGAATAAAAGATCCCCCAAATCGGGGGATTTTTTATTATGATTATTATTTATTTTTGTTTTATACGATAAATCATGTTGTATAACATGGCACTGTTATCGGTTGTTTGGATTTTACCACGGGTGCGCTTGTCGGCCAAGTTTACCAGTTTAAAGAATTGTGGCGACATCTGGCGTGTGATAAAGCGCATCAGGTCGCTTTGCGTTTTGTCGTTTGCGCGTCCAACGTTGTGTTTTGTTATTGCGAATATTAATGTGCGTTCATGATGTTTGTCGGTTATGGCCGTACCACGATGCAGGTATACTTCGCCTTGTTTTTTGTCGGTCATGTATGGTTGGTGCCATTGCATGCACAGTTTGCCGTCAAGCTTTGATGTGTGGAAAGTATAAGAACCCTTTAATTTGATTTTTTCGGGGGCACCGCATGGAATATGTAATTCCATACAATATGGATAATCAGCCAATCCGTGTTTGATAAATTTATATGTTAATGATCCATTGTTGCCATGAATTGATATTTCTGTGTTGAGATCTGTAATAAATGCAGCGGCGATATCATAAATCTCTGTTATTGTTGTTTGTTTGGACATAGATGCTCCTTTTATACTACTGTTTTGTAGTATGACACAAAATATTATATTTGTCAAGCGTTTTTTGTTTGGCGACGTAATCCCCCCCCCCTTGTTTTTTTGGGGGGATGTGATTTATTCATTGTAATAACAGTCATTGGTAAAATGTGCTGTGTATTCGCCTTTTTCATCCGAATTGGTCCATTCGTGGGTTGCGGGGATATAGCAATCGGTAATGGATGTTGAACCTTCGCCGGCGGTGGTGCCGGTTGTGCCATTGGCTGTTGGGCATTTTGTGCAATCTGCAGCGTCGCCAACGCTGTCTTTGTAATAACCTTTGCTGCATTTTCTACAGCTGCCATTAGAGCCATAGTATCCGGCCTTGCAAACACATGCAGTGCGGGTTGCATTCATTGTTGCGCCGGTGCCGCAACTGGTTACCAAGCATTCTAGGTACGATGTATCGCCATATCCAGCGGTACAATATTTGCTGTATTTTTTTGCGGTGGCGGCACTGCTGATGGTGCATGATTGTTCATAATATGGACGGCAATAGTATTGGCCGGCAACAGTTAAAAGATAACTGTATGAATAGCATCCGCCGTTGGTGGTGCCGGTTGAGCCGTTGCATCGCACTGCGCTGGCTGATGCGGCGGTGCATGTGGAATAGTCGGCACCGCTGCTGCCACAGGTGCAGGTACCGGTGGTTTTTGTTGTGTCCGGGTTGTTCGTGCACGAACAATTGCTGCATTGACAACCTGCAATCAAGGTGTATCCGCCACTGGTCGTGTTTGGAACCCAAGAGTCTGGATAACTGCTGGGGCAGGTTTTGCAGACGCATCGTTTGCCTGAAACGTTGATGTTGCTTTCGTCCCATGTTGTGCAATGGGCGTTTGGGAACAGTGATGTGCACTGGGTGGCCAGTGTGCCGGCGTTTGCGTTGGTACAGAATGTTAGTCCTGTGCATATTCTAATCAGTTTTTTCATTTTCTATACTCCCTTTGTGTTTTGAAAAAACAAAACCGCCATGGAAATGACGGTCGGGAAGTTAGAAAAATCATAACTATGAATGACCTCGTGGATTTTGGGCGAACCCTGTTATATGGCCACGACTTCCCGACCGAAAATGGTCGGGATACAGAAAATAAACGACGCAGCAAATGCGCCGACAAAGTTTCTGTCGGATAACAATGCGATTTTCGCACTGCATAGTTATGGGATTTTCTAAGTCCCGAACCCAATATCCCTTTGGATTCGCTGTTATTATACGACACGATAAATAAAATTTCAATTATTTAGAGATATGTGGCGGTGGGCAGGGTGAATTTTTATTTGGTGGTGTGATTGCAATCGGGATTTTTTATGATATTATTTGTCAACAAAATAAGAGGTTTTTTATGACGTTGGAAAATTTGTCGGCTGGTAAAATGCCGCCGAAAAAGATGAATGCAATTATTGAAATTCCAGAAAATGGACATGTTAAATATGAAATTGACAAGGAAACAGGTTTGTTAAAAGTGGACCGAATCTTGCATGCGCCAATGGCGTATCCGGCGAACTATGGCTATTTCCCAGGGACATTGGGGGACGATGGCGATCCGTTGGATTGTGTGGTTGTTTGTAATGCGCCGTTGCGCCCAGGGGTCTTGATTGAGGTGCGGCCAATTGGTGCGCTGTTGATGGAAGATCAGGCCGGTGGTGATGAAAAGATTTTGTGTGTGCCACGTGGCAAGATTGACCCATACTATGAAAAAATCGAATATGTAGAACAGTTGCCAGAAATTTTGCGTT